>JBDRCL010000097.1:0-7678 GCA_043821745.1 Methanobacteriota archaeon
GTACATTTTCTACACCCAATAATCGTTTTTATCGAAGGTCAAGATTAGTGTTTCCCGACCCGCCAATATATTGTGGACAAATTTAGTCATAACTCTTCTGCTAGGTTCGAACAAAAATCTTTTGGTGGTCGGAATGGGCAAGGCGCGCGCTTTTAGAGCGTAATCTCAACCCGGGCCATATGGAAGGCTTTTATCCGTTGGAAAATCAGTTATTTTTGATGACGCTGGATACGAGCAAGAATATGGGCGGCATAGGCGCGCTGTTGGTCGTCATCGCTCCCGTAGGCATGGGGACAATAGCGGGCGTGCTGGGGCTGGTCGGCCTGATACTTTTGCTGATAGCCCTGAAGGGGTTGGCAGACCACTACAAGGAGAAGGCAATATTCGACAACGCGCTCTACGCGTTCATACTCACCGTCGTGGGAGTGGTGGCGGTCGTGGCCGTGGTCGTGGTGACGGCACTGGCGACGCTGTCCAGACTGGGATTTGACATGTTTAATATGACTCAGTGGAGCCAGTTTGGAAGCATGTTTGCAAACATGGCGAACTTTAATAACCTCTGGACCTTTATCAGCAGCATCATCATTGGCTTGGTCGTGATATTCGCTTTCACCATTTTCGCCGCCTTTCTGTTCAGGAAGTCGATGGACAGCCTGGCCGCAAAGACCAAGGTGAGCCTTTTCGGCACCACCGGCTTGATAATGCTGATAGGCGCCGCCCTGACGATAATTGCCGTGGGTTTCCTGCTGATATGGGTCTCATTCATACTTCTCACCGTGGCGTTCTTCTCGATAAAGACAAAGTGAACTCTGGCGCAGTCAACGGCTTTTTCGGCATATAATAGAATTTTATCCCAACAGATTCCAATATGGAGTGTGCCGGGGTAGCGCAGCCAGGTAACGCGTACGCCTTGAGAGCGTATGGCCCTTCGGGCCCCGGGAGTTCAAATCTCCCCCCCGGCGCCTACCCGTGGGTTCACAAATGTCGGCTTTAAATATGAGAAGGTCGTGACACACTGACTGATGTCCAGCGACCTAGACATTTACGGCAAGGGTAACGAGCTTGAGAGGCTTGCGCAAAGGATTAGGGGCTTGAGGATAGACGCAGCCAGCAAGGTCGAGATGCTGGAGTTCAAGCGCTTCCTCTCCGTTTCGGGACTGGGCAGGTTCCGGGTGTGCAAGTATGCCTACCTCAGCCCCCCCAGTATGTATACAGCCAATCGTCCCCATGATTTTGCATTTATCCCAAGCAGCATAGAAGTCCGGAGGCATATTGAGGAGGTTGAGATGGTATGTGCCATCCTTGGCCACGCCACAAATACCATCTAAAATATATACCTCCCCGATGACAGTAACCTTACGGGAGACAGGAGAAAGTGGATACTAAATATAAAGAAAAGCGAGAGGGGCAAAGGTGAGGGAAATGGTTAGACTATCAAGAATAAACTCTCATGGGGTATTTCTGATTAAGAAGGGGCATAAGTGGATAAAACAGCGTGGTTCTCAAAAACCTAAAAAATGGAGCGAATCATCAAAACCGAAAAAAGAAAAGGAATAGCGGGATGGGTGAGGGATGAGCGAGGAAAGCGAAGGAATATTAATCCGTTTCTCTGCCTCAGAAATCTACAAATTTTATGACTGGAAAAGACCACGACATGCAAATTATCAAAACACGTGAAGATCTTCAGAAAATGGGGCCCGATGAAAATAGAAGGGAACAGTTCTCTCAACCCATTCCCCATATTAAGAAAGTTCATGAAAATATCCTCAGCCCGGCCCTCTCGTAGATCTCCTTCAGCCTTTCCGGGCTGTAATCCGTATAATGCCTCGCTAATACTGATTGAGGAACCCGTCCGCAGAAGGCGTCCACATACCGATCTTGAACACCAAGGCGGCCCATCTCGTTGCAGAACCAATCGCGCAGCGTCTTCGGGGTTATCTTCACTCCCGACCTCTCGCTGGCCCGCCTGAACCACTTGTCGAGGACGTCCCCGCGCCACGGGAACAAGCGCCCGCCGTTGTAGCTGTTTAGGTGCTTCGCCAGTATGGCCTCGGCTTCGTCGTTGTAAAAGGTCAGCCAGCGTTTCTTCGTGGCAGTGTTGGCCGTGTTCGGGGAGATTGCCCGCGTCGACCTGTTGATGTCACCCACCGTCAGCGCGGTGAGTTCGTCACGGCGGAGGCCCGAGGTGGCAATCATCAGGAAGGCGGCCCTCTCGCGGTTCCGCTTGAGCGCCCGATAAAACTTCTTTAGCTCGTCGCGTGTCGGCACGGACTTGGGGCGGAACTCCTGGCGGGGGAGCTGGAACGATTCGACCAGATCGCCCCGCTTCATAAAGTCGCGGAAGAACCTGCGGAACGCCTTGATGACGTTGGCCCGCGTCGAGGGCGCGTTGCCGTTGAAAGTGAACAGGTATTCGCGCAGGACTTCGGTGGTGATGTCCCTGTCCTTGAGCCACGAGAAGAAGCGCCGCATCTGGTTGCCGTGGTGTCGCTCGGCGGTGTCCTCGGTGAGGTTCAAATCGACGACGCAGAACTGCTTGAACTGTTTCAGCGATTTTTTGGCCTTGACGGCCTTGAGAGCGTATGGCCCATCGGGCCGCGGGAGTTCAAATCTCCCCCCCGGCGCCATGATTTGTCGGAAGTCGAATTATCGGGGGGCGCGGGTTAGCGTTATCATATATACGTTTCAATCTCTCAGGACTAAAATCCGTGTAATGCCTTGCTAAGACCGACCTTGGAACCCTTCCGCAGAACGCATCGACGTATCGGTCCGCAACTCCCATCTCGCCCATCTCAGAACGAAACTAATCAAGTATTCTTTTTCATTTCTCCGCCGTTTTTAGAGTAATAAATCTTACACCATAGAGCGAAGGTTCAAATATAAAGAAGCAAATCTAATAGATAGAGACCGGGGGGATGAGAATGGCGTTAGTTGCTTTTAAGAAGCGTGCTTACTTGCTTATAGGAGTTGACCCGGGATATGAAGCAAGCCTCATACGCCAACTTGAGAAAATGGAATACATAACTAATGTTGATTTCGTGCACGGAGAGTACGATGTGGTATGTGTCTTGGAGGGGAAACATCAGGACATGGACAAAACGATCGTTGAAGTCAGAAAACTTCCGCACATCCGAAAAACAACGACCTTGACCGCATTTGATACTCATCTGGAGTGACCACCTCCATGCACTCCGAAAGTTGTAATTCCACCTCACAAAGGCGCACGAACAAAGGTCGGGTTGGGTCATCTCGGGAGGACTCTACAAGCCGAAGGTCCCGGGTTCGAGTCCCAGCAGGTCCACTTCAGCCCTTTTGGGAAAAGCGCTGAGCACCCGCAGGTTCGCGTTGTCGTATATCCGCTTTAACCGCTCTGGCGAAAAATCCGTGTAGTGCCGTGCCAATACTGATCGTGGCACCCTCCCACAGAACGCATCGACATACCTGTCTGCCACGCCCAACTCGCCCATCTCGGAGCAGAACCAGTCGCGGAGAACCTTGGGCGTAATTTTTATTCCTGATTTTTTGCTCGCGTTCTTGAACCATTTGTCGATTCGATCACCCCGCCACGGGAAGAGCCGTTGGTCGCCGTTCACGCCTTGCCCATTGAGATATTCCATCAGCGCTTGCTCTGTTTCATGGTTGAAAAACGATGCCCATCTTTTCTTGGTTGTCGTGCTTGTCATGTTCGGCAGCACCATTCTCTTGTCAAGGTCGATGTCGCCCACCTTGAGCGATGCGACCTCATCGCGCCTAAGCCCAGACGTGGCGAGCATCAGGAACACCGCGCGTTCAAATGGCCTTTCTAGTGCTTCATAAAATTGGTTCAAATCCGCTTTGGTTGAAATTACTTTTGGTCGGAACTCCTGTCGCGGCAACTTGAAGATCGCCACGAGTTCACCTTGTTTCGAGAAGTCGCGGAAGAATCGCCTGAACGTTTTCAAGACATTTGCGCGGGTCGATGCGGCGGAACCGTTAAAGGTCGCCAAATAGTCTCAAATCACGTCAGTTGTAAATTTTTGGTCACCCAACCATTTGAAGAAGCGCTTAATCTGCCTGCAATGATGATTTCTCGCGGTGGCTTCGGACAACGATAGGTCGATCATGTAAAATTGCTTAAAGCGTTCCAAAGTTTCATCCAAATTTTGCGGCCTTGAGAGCGTATGGCCCATCGGGCCGCGGGAGTTCAAATCTCCCCCCCGGCGCCACGCTTCTTGGTCTTTAGTGGCCGCCCCGTAGAACAACGATGTTTTATACATTGGCCAATGACTAATCCAATAATTTTTAAACACTTAAAATAATTTTCAAGGGGGTGAATGAATGGGACACGAAATAAAGGGTAAAATCACCAGTCAAAAGGGCCATTGCGACGCCGACCACAGAGTGGATGAAGAATTCGATTTCAGTGGTAATAGGTGTCCACACATCTGCGGTTCATTTTATCACACTATTTTCCCCACAATCAGGGCCATGAAATTTGGTGCGGACATTGACTGGTTAAAAGATAAGAACGTTGCGCTGGCCGCTTGCCCAGACCAGGAAAATCCAGTGGTGATCGAGCTGCGTAGGGGAAAAAAGTTGCGTTAATGAACTTGGAAAAATTCAATGCGCAGGTAAGTCGCTCAAGTATCAACAGAGCGAACAGGCGGCATCATGGGACCAGGCCAAATCAAACAGCGACTATCTCGAAAAACGGTTTCATATAGCCTTAAAGGTATAGGCGATTTACTATCTTGAAATGAAAAACGAAAGCTCGTTTAAAAGCCCGTCAAATCCTCGAGGGTTGCCCGAAGAGGAGGCCGCTCGGAGGCTGGCGGAGGAGGGATACAACGAGATGCCCTGCGCCGAGGGGAGAGGGGCAATCAAGATAATTTTTGAGGTCGTCAAGGAACCGATGTTTCTCCTCCTGATAGCGATCGGCATAATTTACTTGATGCTCGGGGATTTCGAGGAAGCGATGATCCTCATGAGCTTCGTCTTCGTGATAATCGGGATAACCTTCTACCAGGAGAGGAAGACTGAAAGGGCGCTGGAGGCACTCAGGCACCTGTCGAGCCCGCGCGCCCTGGTAATACGCGACGGAAAACAGATCAGGGTTCCCGGCAGGGAGGTCGTCCGCGATGACATACTCCTGCTCAAGGACGGCGACCGGGTGCCCGCGGACGGCGTGGTGCTGGACTCGATGTACCTGCTCGTCGACGAGTCCCTGCTCACCGGAGAATCCGCGCCGGTGAGGAAGTCCACATGGGACGGCGTCACCGAAATCGGCAGACCCGGCGGCGATGACCGGCCCTTCGTTTACTCCGGGACGCTGGTCGTCCAGGGGCACGGGTATGCCAAGGTCGTCGGGACCGGCGTGAACACCGAGATGGGCAAGATAGGTGCGGCGCTCAAGTGCATTGAGCCCGAGGACACCCTGCTGCAGAAGGAGACCAGAAATCTGGTCCGAAACCTGGCGCTGTTGGGACTTCTTCTCTCCGTAGTGGTCATAGTCGCGTACGGAGTCACGAGGGGGAACTGGCTCAACGGCATGCTCGCCGGATTGACGCTGGCCATGGCGATCCTCCCCGAGGAGTTCCCCGTCGTCCTGACGGTATTCCTCGCCCTCGGCGCGTGGCGCATCTCCAAGAAGCGAGTGCTGACGCGCAGGGTCACCGCCCTGGAGACCCTCGGCGCGGCAACGGTTTTCTGCGTTGACAAGACGGGAACATTGACGCAGAACATGATGACAGTCAAAAAAATATTCGCGGACGGCGAGTTTCACGATGTCCGGGATACGGTCTCGCTCCCTGAAAAGTTCCATGAAGTCCTGGAGTTCAGCGTCCTCGCCAGCATGAAGGACGCCTTCGACCCAATGGAGAAGGCAATAAACAATCTCTCTGACAGGTGCATCGCCAACACCGTACACGTCCACGGAAACTGGGACCTGGTCAAGGAGTACATCCTCTCGAAGGAGCTCCTAGCCATGTCGCAGGTCTGGAGCTCGCCTGACGGTGAGGATTACGTGATAGCATCGAAGGGCGCCCCCGAGGCCATCGCTGACCTTTGCCATTTGGATGATGAGAGAATGAAGGAGGTCTCCAAGAACGTCGCGGCGATGGTGGACGACGGCCTCAGGGTGATAGGCGTGGCGAAGGCCTACTTCAAGAAGGCCGACCTGCCGGTGCGGCAGCACGATTTCACGTTCGAGTTTCTTGGGCTGCTGGGATTCGAGGATCCCGCGAGGCCCGGAGTTGCCGATGCGATAAGAGAGTCCCATAACGCCGGAATACGTGTCGTGATGATCACGGGAGATTATCCGGGCACGGCGCAGCACATAGCCAAGGACATCGGGCTCGAGTCGAGCGACAAGTTGATTACCGGACTAGAGCTCGAGACGATGAGCGATGATGAGCTCAAGGAGAGAGCAAAGAGCGTGAACATCTTCGCCAGGGTGGTCCCGGAGCAGAAGCTGAGGATAGTGGACGCCCTGAAGGCCAGCGGCGAGATCGTCGCCATGACGGGCGACGGGGTCAACGACGCCCCGGCGCTGAAGTCGGCCCATATAGGGATAGCCATGGGCGAAAGGGGGACTGATGTGGCCAGGGAAGCCGCCTCTCTCGTCCTGCTCGACGACGACTTCTCATCGACCGTTCAGGCGGTCAAGCTCGGGCGCAGGATTTACGACAACATAAAAAAGGCGATGGTATACATACTCACGATTCACGTCCCCATCGCGGGAATAACTTTGGTACCGGTGCTGCTGAACCTGCCCCTCGTCCTACTTCCGGTCCACATAGTTTTTCTGGAGCTCATAATAGACCCCGCGTGCTCGATAGTCTTCGAGGCGCAGCCGGAGGAACCCGACGTCATGAGGCGCCCGCCCAGGGACCCGAGGAAAAGGATGTTCAACAGGAGGACACTGGGTCTGGGAATACTGCAGGGGCTGTCGGTCTTGATAGCGGTCCTTCTGGTTTTCATGTTCTCCTACTACGGAGGACAGGGAGAGGCCGAGGCGCGAGCCTTAACCTACGTGACATTGATAATAGCCAACATCTGCCTGATACTGACCAACCTCTCCTGGTCGAAGAACATGGTCTCGTCGATTCGCTCCAGGAACAGGGCCCTCTGGTTGGTCTTGGGCGGCGCGCTATTGTTCATCCTGTTAATCCTGTATATCCCGGCGCTTCGCGGCATCTTCAAGCTGGCCTACCTGCACCCGATTGACATAGTTTTCTGCCTCGCCGCGGGCATCGCGAGCGTGCTGTGGTTTGAGATTTTGAAGTTGGTGCGGCCGATTAGGATTTGAAACTTTTTTATCGGAGGTAATTTTACAACTTCATTCGCGCCTGATGTAGAGAAAAATCGAGCATAGGATAACGTTTAGGATGATTCAAGTTGTCTCAGGGAACATCATGAAGCGCTTCGAGCGGGTCGAGCATTCTTCGTCATATGTTTCAGCATCTACAATAAACGGGCGAAAACAGAAAACGGAGCAGTTAAATAAATGTAAACAAAAATGTTTACAGTGAGAAACATGGCTCAAGTCCAGTTGAGAATCCCTGAGGGAACCATCGAAGAGATCGACAAGTGGGTGACGGAAGGAAGGTTCAAAAGCCGTAGCGATGCGATTAAAACTATTATTAACTTCTATCAAGAGCGAGAGAAAACACTTAGTTTTTATAAAATGCTGGTTGAGAGG
>JBDRCL010000098.1:0-2309 GCA_043821745.1 Methanobacteriota archaeon
GTTACCAGCTTCAGCAGCAGGTGCCCCGCATCTACGAGCTAGATGGTGGTGTCTTGCCACTGCTGGCGACACTTACGGTTCACGGGAACTACAACAAAAAAGGCGCAAGCCGGACGAGCGGGGACGGCCTGGTAACAGCGATCCGAAAACGTCTTCCGACGTTACTTGCAAGAGACCGGAATAGTTCTGGAAAGTGCAGGAGCAGGAAAGAACGTACGGGAAAGAAAAACGGGGACAATCTCCCCCAAACACTTGGTGGTCCGTTGAACCCGCATTGGGCCGAGTGGTTTATGGGCTGGCCGATCGGGGCCACCGAATTAAAGCGTTAGGTAATAGCCAAGTGCCCATTCAGGGGGCACTGGCCTGGACTATACTGGGTGGACCCGTGAATCTGCCATAAAAATAGCTGAGGCAAAAACATGAAGCACGTTATTAGATATGTGAGGTGTCTAGTGTGTGGCGAAAGGATCACGCTACACGAGATAGGCCCAACTGTAATGATCTGCCGAGAATGCCTTGAGCGGCATAAGCCAAGTCGAGGACAATAGCGACAGGTGGGTGAAATCGCTACTCTCGCTGTCGTTAGCAATGATACATAAAATAGTTTTAGGTAATTGAGGGGTTTTGTGTTGACAGGTCCTCAAAATCGTCTACAGCGCGAATACGGGGCAACTTTCGGTTGTGTCCGTAACTACGCCATCAGGATTTTTGTAGACAAAGAAGGGAAACCATGACATGACCAGAATTATCGAAATACAGGGAATTATTGGTGCCGGGAAATCCTCATTATTACGCGCTTTTCCGGCTTCCGACTACACTCGAGTCGAGGAGCCGGTCGAAGAGAACCCCTGGCTTGCCGCTTTTTACGCGGAATATCACTATCTTCGCGAGCTACGTAAGTGTGGAAATCTTTCTCCAGCGAGAACGACTCCTATGATGGAGGTGTACTTGCAGGCGCGCCGTTTCAATGCAATTTGCCAAGCGAAAAAGGGTGGCCTGCCGATCGTGTGTGATTTTGGCCGGCCCGTCGTGTTCGCGAGGAACCTGCACGCTGAAGGAATAATCAGTCAGCTTGACTTTAATACGTTTCTCGAAGTGCGTAACGCCACAGAGGTAATCCCAGACCTAGTGTTTTATCTCGACGGGCTGGACCGCGCTTGGAAGGCGATGGAACGACGAGGGAGGTCAATCGAAAAAGGTGTGCCATATTCATACCAGGTCGGTTTGGACGGACAATACCGAGTTGAACACGATTATCTGCGCGGTTTGGGCGTGCCGACAGTCGTGTTCGACTGGCCAGACGGTGGTGACCTTGTGGCGATAGAAGCCGCGCTCCGCCAGTACGATTTTCCCGCCGAACTTGACTTTATGGCCTTTGAGGCGGCGCTGAAAAAGGAGGAAAAATGAGCGAAGATTTGATTATCGGTGAAGTTTTGCTTCTCGCGAATCTGGTCGTCGCGCTTGTGTCTATTTGGCGCGAGAGGAGCAGCCATGCCGACGGTTTACGCAATTGGACGGCTGGTTGATGTGGAGTACTCATGATGGGCATGCCGAGACTACAGGCACGGCGCGAAATTCTCAATGGGAGGAAGATTGATGATGTTGATTACGGCGACGACAAGATTTAGGGTGAAAAGTCTTAAAGATTTCCTTGCGGAACATCCAGAGGCGGTAGTGCAAGAGATCGACGGACAGCGGTACTATGGCCGATGCGAAACATGCGACTTAGATATAATTGGAAAGGAGGCTGGCGAACAGGCTGTCAGGCGCGGCCTCTCGATATACTGCGGGAAGTGTGTTATGTCCGGGGAGGTACAGATATGGAGGGTTTTCAACTTTGAAAGCTGAGAGCTGGTTTTTGATCTGGGCGAACAGAGCTTATCTAGATGCGAATAAATTACGGTGAAAAAACAAGTGGATGCGGCAAATGTGCGGTAAGGAAACGGCCGGTTATGGATACCGGTCGGCAGAAAATGGCTCGAGAAAAGGGAAAGTAAGTGAAATCGGCGTGCTGTGGGCATACCACGGGCGTTCAGGTGTGATAAAGCCAGAAACACCTGTTACAATCAACCCCAGACGAATTTACCTCATATTAGAAGTGAGAGGGGAACGGTGCCGGACAAGCCGTCGAGAAGCTTCGAGACCCATACCCGGCTGTGTTCGAGCAAAGAGATGAGCGCCAGCCGGATGAAGGCATAGGAGATGACCCTGGTAGTTCGGCGTTTCATTTTGTATGTCTCTTTTTTGGCGGCGTTGGACCGCTCCGTGCCTGATCTCAGCCTTGCCAGCTCTTTGTACCTTTTGCTGCC
>JBDRCL010000099.1:0-6602 GCA_043821745.1 Methanobacteriota archaeon
CCCAGGTCCAGTTCTACCAGCTGTGTGCTGCCCATGCCTCCGGCGCTGAGGAATTCGGCCCGCTCCACAAAGAGGTCGAAACTGTCAATCACGCGCTGGCGCTCGCCCATCCTCTGCACCCGCTCCAGGCAAGCGGCTCCTATCGCGACTGTGCTGGCGGCCAGTAGCGTCCCGAGCAAGAGCGCGATGGGCAGCGACTCCATGCCATGGTCGTCACGGGGCATGGGACCACTACCTCACGGCGACCTGCCCTTGCCACGGGATGTAACCGTGGCGCGTCACCTGCACGGTGGCGACGACGACCTTCGCGCCGTTCATGGACACGGTGAAGGTATATTGATTGGATTCACTCCCTAGAGTACGGGCGTCAGTTCCGCCCGGATATTTCACGATGACGGTGGCCCCGCCGATGGCATCGCCGCTCGCCGCGTCGTAGACCTTCACGGTGAGCTTTTTGCTGGTCGTTGAAAACCGAACGTCCATGTCCCTAAGAACGTTCCGCTCTGCAGTCCCGACGAACTGCATGAGGATGCCCATGGTCATCGTGCCTATTACGAGCGCCATCACCAGTTTTATGGGGACGCCCATCAATTGCCCCTTATCGTCCATTTTTCCCGCCGAGGCTTTGGGCGGTGGTTGTTTATAAATGGGCAAAATTTAGGGGCATGACATACGTGTGTCACACGGGAACTGCGGAGGGGCGTTCTTTATAAGGGAAAAATTTTGGATTAGAAGTGAGCGAGATGTCTGAAACATACTACGTCTACATCCTGCGGAGCCTGAAGGACGACAACTTCTACACCGGCCACACCTCCGACCTGAAGGGTCGCCTGGCGAGGCACAACCGCGGCGAGGTGCGCTCCACAAAGGCAAGGCGGCCGTTCGTGATGATCTACTGGGAGCCGCTCAGGAGCCGCAGCGAGGCGATGAAGCGCGAGCGCAAGATAAAGTCGTTGTGCTGCAACTCTAAACTGAAGCTGATTCAAGAGTTTAAGCGAGCCAAATAAGTTTTTAACTAACTTAAGCGAGCTTATCTGTGATTGGATGCGCGACGGAGCTTTGAAGTGGGCCCTGAGGCTGCTTGGAATTGCTCTCTTCATCGGTCCGTTTCTCATAGCGCTTGGGATGCACAACTGGGACATAAGGGAAGCCGTGCTCCCCAGCGATGAGGAGATGAGCCAGGTCACTAGCCAGATCACCGACATGTTCGGCGACGAGTTCTCGCCGGATACTCTCACAGTGGGCAGCCCAGTCATCAGTAGCAACAACGTCAGGCTACCGGTGACGTTCAAGTCCCCATTAAAGATGCCAATCAAGATAACAGATATCTCCGTGACAGTGGTCGACCAAGGGGCAACAGTGGGTCAGTTGCACCTGGAGGAAGGCATGTTGGAGATCCCGGCGAGCGGAACCGTCAGCTTTGCCTTGGTCGGGACCTATACGGGAACTATTCCCAGCGATCCGCAATTGGGGGACATGAGCTTCACTTTAGAGGTGTACGGTGTGACTGTTCAGGTGAACCCAAGCATGCAGGGGGGTTGGTCATGAAGCCCGACTCTGATTCCGGTTCGCGCTCCGTGAATGTGCTTGGCGTGGTCGCCGGGATATTTATGATTGCACTGCCGTTCCTTGGCCCATGGTGGATAGCTGTCGTTGGAACCGGGGCGATAGAGATAGCGTTATCCCCGTTCGACATGTCGGTTTCAGTCCTAGGCCAGCCCATCCAATCGGAGCTCATCTCGCTGTTCCTTTTGGCTGCGAGGATAGCCATGATAATTGCGGGCGTTTTCATGATTTTTGGGTCCGTGTCTCCGAAGAGCTGGTGGTCAAAACGTCTGGTGAGATTCGGGGTGATGAAGCCTTTCTGGGCGGTAGTCGGCATCGTAGTCTTTGCGGTCGCGGGGGCCTTCATAATCAACAATGTCCTGCCGAACTTTCTGTCCAATATGGTGGGCGGCACTGGGGCATCCATACAACTTGAAGTCCCGTACCTAATGGGCACAGCGAATTCAGTAATCCAGATTGGGTCGCAGGCAACGGTCACCGCTCCGGTCAACGTGTCGCTCGCAACGCCATTTTGGTTGGCAGTGGTCGCGGCCGTGCTGGGCATAGCGGCCAGGATCAGCCACCGAAAGTACACGAAGAAGGTAGAAAGTAAATAAAAAAAATCAAGTACATTTGGCGTGGGTCATGAAAAGATCGGTTTTTGCCGCCATAATCTTGGGAATGACTTTCTCCGCAGCCTTGGCCATGCTTAATTACTCAGATACAGACGCCTTGAAGCACGACACGGATAGGTGGGCCGTGATAGAGGACGTCAACGGTGACAGGATGGCGGTCGAGCCGACGAGCGACAGCGTCTGGTCAGAGCTAGTTCATATTAACAGGGAAGGTAAGGAGATGTTCGTGGGTGGCATCGTCGAGAGGTACGGCAACAAGTGGGGGTTCAGGTTCCGACCCGACACGGTGACGGTCGCAGAGTTCACCGCTGAAGGGCTTCAGGGCACTATAGCGTTCATAAGCTCGGATATAGGTTACTGGGAAAAACTAGGTTGGACTTACGTCTCTTCCAAAGTCGTTGAAGTGCATTCTTAGGGCCGCGCCAGCCGTAATGGGCAAATAGAATGGGCGAAGGCTAATTCGAGTTTTGGACATCTGATTTAGCTGTTTTCATGCTTTCTATGTGGCCTATGAGGTTCACCAAGCCGACCACTATCAAGTAAATGCCGACGAGCCAGGAGATCAAGTTCGGGAATACTATCACCAGGACCCCAAAGATTATCATCAAGACAGCTGCCGTCAACCCGGTGACGCCCATCTTTTTCAGCATTTTTTCAGGAGTTGCCATTGATTTCACCTCCATAAGCTGATGTGTTATGAAATATAGATAAATGGTGCGGCCAGCATGATTCTAACTTGCCACTTGGATTCTAAAATTTCGTGTCCCGCAGATAGGTGTAAACCAGCTGTACAAATGGCTTAAGGTTCCCATTGATAGCAGCTTGGATGGCTTCGTAGTACTTGGTCCTCTTTCGGTAAGCGATCGCTATCGGAGGAAAGCCGTTCTTCATCAATATGGAATTTAGCAGCAGCCTGCCCGTCCTGCCATTGTAATCAATAAATGGATGGATGCCCTCGAATGCCGTATGTATGTAAGCCGCAACGACCGCCGGATGGTATCTTTTCTTGTTTCCCCTGTACCAGAGCATCAACTCCTTGAACAATTTTTCAACATCTTCAGACTTTGGCGGCACGATCTCTGACCCACGAATGAAAACTTGGACTCCCCTGAAGACCCCCGATTCCGCGGGCTCGAGAATGCCCGATGTCATGACGCGGTGCAACTTGCAAACGAATGCCTTATTGAGTTCTCCCTTGTAGCCGACCAGGTAGTCGAACGCCTTTCTGTGATTCTCGACCTCGCGCACTTCCCTCATAGTCTTGCCCGATGGGGTCAGTCCTTCAAAGAGAATCGCAGAAGTTTCTAACAGATTTACAGTGGAGCCTTCGATGGCATTTGAGTTGTAGGTGAAAGTCGCCAAAAACCACTCATACCAACGCTTCCTGACCGCTGCCGACATTTGCTTGTTGGCTTTCCTGTATGCCGTTCTTATTTTTTCAAGTTCATTGATTTGTTTTTCTGGTAAAAGGCCGAACAGAGGGTCGGTCAATTTTAAATAGTCCACGACTTTTTGATCCAATGTTTTAAAGTACTTTTTCTTCAGTTTATTCAAGCTGCTTTCGCCCAAGTGTCCCTTTCCAATGTAAACGGTAAATTTCTTCCAAGCTCCCCCAACTCGAACGTTCTTGACAAGGTAAAAGTATGTCCTTCCCCTGATGATCTTTTTCAGAACGTACGGCATCAAAATTGATTAGGTAGCACGCATATTTAAGTGTTTTCTTTACGTGTGCTACCTAACATTCAACCTATGTTTTCAATGTTATGGTGCGGCCGGATAGCTTTACACCGTCGTTTAAACCGTCAAAACTAATTTAGGCAATCTTTAGGTAAGAATTAAGCAGGAGTTTTGCGTAGTTTTGGTGTTGTTGAGTCCAAATCATTCGTGCAATTTTCAAGCAAGAATTGGGCAGTAAAAGCAGGATTTTTGCCTGAGGGCTGTTCCTGTAGGGTTAGGGGGCGCGAATCCCCTCCCCCGCACTAGAAATTCACCGAGGCAGCCTAAGCATTTTTAGAGAGGATTTTACCAATAAATTGGTGCTGAAATCCCAGTAACGTTCAATGGAGCCAACGATTAATTCACGTGCCTGTTCGTCATCAAGGGCTTTCCACCGACCGTTAAGGAAACAAGCGGGCCCGAAGGGATTCGCCGCTATAACCCATGAACATAGTTTCGAAGCATCCCGGTTTTCCGAGCGATAACGTAAACTACCCCATAGTAAATAGCGAGTACCAGAAGAGCACAAAGAAACATTGACAGATACCCTCGAATGAGGAAAGAAAAAAGAAACCCCCATGCTATCCCCAAGAGGTAACCTGTTCCCACCCTAATCCAGTTTTTACTCTCCCTGATCCCAAGAGTTTGAGTTATCCAGTCAGCAGCAGCTGGAAGTGGGAAAAGGGCCATCATCACAAAAGCAGCTAACGAGGAAACCGTGCCGAATAGAAAGAAGGAAGTGACGAATCCTAAGAAAATCCCCGTGCACCTAGCGCAAAGATAAATGTCTTTTTCAATAACGCGAAGATGGATTGTCCTATGGAGCTTTGAAGAGCTATGGTGGGCTAATAAGTAAAACCACAAACTTTTCCCTTTCTTTCCCATTGTATCAAGACCCGGGACTCACTACACACAACCTAGATCCCACTATTTTAAAAATACTGAGGGAAGGAGGACAGGATATTTCTATATATCCGGCATACGAACCAGCGGCGGCCGAAATAAAAAAGCAAAGAATGAGTGATCCAGGTCTTGGTTTTATTGCATCGCCGCCTATCTCATTTTTCTATAGGCAACTATCTTGCCTAGAATGGACAGAAACGCGCCAACAAATAAGGGATGGTACTCGCCGATTCCGAAAACCTAGAACGGCCACGTGCATACGATCATCACCGTCACACTTCAGTTTCTGACTAAAGTGCTGAAAGCCTATAATCACAGTACCCGCAAAAAGCGGCTTTAGGCTCAGCTTCTTTCCCGCAATTTTAGTAGCGGAACAAATTGTTTACTCTATCGTCCTTTACACGACGTCTTTCGAGAACATGTACCCGCAATATGGGCAAGCTGCATGCTCTATAGGAGTTTTTCTGCCACACTTTATGCATGTCCGCTCCTCTATCTCAGGTCTGGTGTAATAATAAACAATCGCCACTGGAAAACATAAAATTGCCAACACAACTACAATTCCCAAACTATACTTTCTTTTAGCCATTGATTATCCTCCTTTTCTTTAATATATTTGGGCTGGGTTCCATAAAAAGCTTACGGCAAAATTTTAGATTTTGGCGCCCCGTCTCCTTCCCTTTCCGCTTTTCGTTTTGCGGCGTTCGTCGCCCATGGATAAAACAGTTTTGTGACCCCACCCCAAGTCGGCTTAGCTTGAATCTGCTGAGCAGAGCTGGTAGCCTGCGGGGAGTACCTCAAAATAGTCATGTGATGACCTCCCTCATACCATAGATATGAACGAAACTATAATCCAATAGACGATATCACCACATCCTTTACACCGGCGAAATACAGGATGCAAGGCAACATTATGGTCCCCATTGCATGCGTTCGTTTAACTATTACCAAAGCCGGAAGCAGACCTATGGCAGTGGATGTAGCCAGCACTAAAAGTCCGGCTGGGTCAGAGTAGTGGAACGTCATCGAAACTACGAAAATGATGACCGAAATGCAGAGGGCACGGTAAGGTAATTTTTCATGTGCCTTGCTGCCAGTTTACCAAGCTTGGATTGTATCACCGCCGCTATTCCACCAGCGAGAAGAGCCACCCCTACTAGGAAGAATAGTTCGCCGGCACCCACCTCCATCATCGCTCCGACAGCGACTGCGGCACCGCTTCTAGCTCTCCCGATTGCATACAATGCCACGAATGGGAAGAGCGCCTTCGATGTATTGACTCCACTTACGGCCGTCAAAAAATCTCGTTCCACTAGATCTTGTCAGGAGCTGTGCTATTACCGCCCCCTGCGATGGGCCAATGCCAGGGATTATCCCCGTTAATGCTCCAGTGGCCGTCCCAGCGAAAAGCGGTTTAGTTTTTGAGCGCAGGTTAACGGGTTCATCATCGATTTGTTGTTCGGGCAATGTGTTACCGTGAAAAATGCTGGGCAGCAGACGCTTATACCGAAAAGTCCGGAGAGCAGAGGCGTCAGTGCGTTTTTTCCCTCGATAAATTTCGTGTCCAGGACGAACAAGCCGAGCAGGCCCGATATGAGAAAAATTGCCGGAGTAGGCGCCGGGGAGGGGAGCCGACCCGTGGGTTCAAGTTTGGTCGCTCAAAAAGGAGGCTATCTCAACAAAAAAGGCGATTTAATTACCTTCCACCTTAATTTTACCAGTAAAAGGGGGCGCGAATCCCCTCCCCCGCACCTTTATGATGGGATAGTGGTATCTCATTATTTTTTGACGCACTTTCCACAA
>JBDRCL010000100.1:0-11544 GCA_043821745.1 Methanobacteriota archaeon
GTGAGATGCCTCGAATCCAGCCTCCGCCGGGTGGTCTAACCTCTGATAAACTAGTGGGTTTTAACTTAGAATCTTTACTTAACAAAAGGCTGAATGATAAATGGAGATGATCTGAAAACCTAATAAAGGGCAATACAAAAATAGTAGTAAAATTATAATGAATAGAGGTAAATTCCATGGAGAGATGGTTTTCTCAAAGACGTAAGACAAAGGTCCTAGAACTCGCCGACAAGCAGCTGGCATTGGCAATCGAAGTAGTGGATGAACTTCGGCGGGCAATAGTTGCTATCACAAAGAACGACAGACAAGGGGCCAAAAAGCACCTTGAAAGGCTATTTATGACGGAGGAAAAAATCGACACCATCAGAAGATCAATCTTTGATGAAACTACAAAGGGCAGCTTGCCGCCGCCTGAACGCGAAGACCTCCTACATCTGGTCCGAAGAATAGACACCATGGCCGACCACGCAAAGGATGCGGGAAGAAATGTTCTGTTGCTTCTCGAAGTAAATATCCCAAAGGGATTGTGGACTATTTATGCGGAAATGGCAAAATCCTTGGTCGAGTGTGTAAAAGTCCTAAAATCCAGCATTGAAATGTTGGGGAGCAACCCCGACCAGGCAAGGTCTTTAGCACAGTGGGTTGACCAAGTGGAGAAAAAGGTTGACGACAAATATCTCGAGATAAAAGGCATTATGTTAAAAAGCGACAAAGTAATTGCGCCATCGGCGTTAATGATGCTCAAAGACTTGGTCGAACACATGGAACAAGTGGCTGACTACTGTGACGACACGGCTGATTATGTCAAGGTTTTAGCGCTCGCAAGGAAAACATCCTGAACGAAGCACCGTATTAAATATCGGTTTTTTGAGGTTTTGCTTACTGTTTTTATAAAAAACATCGACGTTTTTCGCCTTTGAAAGCAATCCGTTACTTCCGACGCGAAACCTTCCGACGCCTATTAGGTTTACCCACCAAATCACCATAGCCGCGTCTTACGATAATTTCCTCAATTTCCTTATCGGATGTTTTGGGCATCGTGGGGGGGGAAGATGTCCCAACGAGCTTGGACCTAAAAGCCTTGATGATCTGACCAGCTATGAACGAGTAAACCATGACAATTATCGCGAAGTAGATTGGCTCCAACCCAAAGACCACAGAAGTAAATACAGCCGCTGTAACGACCAAAAAACCAACCAACAGTGCGACCACCAAAGTAGTCGCCTTGCGGCGGCGATATCTGAGCATGAGCTTTCCCCCCAGACCTATCAGCATGACCTCCAACCCAAAAGCCAAAGAACCGACCAAGAATACAATGTAGAGGATGTCGATGGCGCTCAACCCAACCACAGACCGAACTAAGCTTGCCAAGAATTTAAAGGCTGAGCGGCGGCGGATGAAGATGATTCTTGACCGCCTGAGTGCGGAGTTCAAACCATGGCCTAAGAATCGAGAAAATAAATTTCTGTTGCTGGTGATGGTAGTTTTGTCCCAGAATACGAACGACCGCAACAGCTTAGCGGCTTACAAAAGGCTCGTATCCAAGTTCAGGACGCCTGAATAGATCGCCGATGCTGACTTTAGGGAAATCCAACAACTCATCAAGGTCGGCGGGCTTTACAAGGAAAAATCGAAGCGGTTAAAAGAAATCTCGCGAGTAGTTTTGAAGAAGTATGGGGGAAACATGAGCTCAGTTCTAAAGAAGCCAATTGGGGAGGCTCGCAAAGAGCTGCTTTCCTTACCTGGTGTGGGATTCAAAACAGCGGACGTGGTGCTAGCTTTCGGAGCTGGACGCGATGTGTTCCCAGTCGATACTCATGTCTTCAGAGTGTCCAAGCGACTAGGATTCACGAAAAAAAAGGATGATTATGAAAAGGTAAGGGAAAAGCTCGAAATGGTAACTTCTGCAGGTAGAAGGATAAATGGTCACATGCTACTGATTCAGCTGGGTCGTCGTTATTGTCGCGCTAGAAATCCATCGCATGCCAAGTGCCCGATCAACCTTTTCTGCCCAATCGGAATTCGTTGTGCAGGGCTCTCACGGCTTTCACGGCGTCGCGCTCATTGACGGAAAACGATATGTTCAGCTCAGAAGAACCTTGGGCGATTGTAAGTATGTTTATCTTTTTGCGCCCGATGGTGTTGAAAACCCTTGCGGCTACTCCGGGCGCCCCCTTCATTCCAGCTCCAATCGCCGCTATAACGCTTACACTCCTCTCGCAGTCTATGTTCCAGTCTATATTGCGCCTATCAAACTCAGCGCGCAGGGCACGGAGCGCGACGTCAACTTCCTCGCGGTCTACAGCGAAGCTTATGTCGGCTTGGGAGGAGCTTTGGGATATCATCAGGACTTTTATTCCAGCCTGACCTATGATGTCGAAGACCGTCGCAGCAACTCCTGGGACGCCTATCATCTCCGCGCCACCGACGGTTATCAAGGAGACGTTTTTGCTCATTGTTATCGACTTTATTATGCCCTTGGTGTGGTTAGGTTCCTTGATGATCAAAGTCCCCTCATAATCTGGCCTGAAGGCATTTAGAACCCGCACTGGTATGTTTGAATCCATCGCCGGCCTGATCATCCTCGGGTGCAGCACTTTGGCGCCGAAATACGCTAGCTCCGTGGCCTCGATGTAGGATATGACCTTGATGACCCTAGCGTTCGGCTCGACCTTCGGGTCCGCCGTCATGATCCCGTCGACATCTGTTATTATCCAAATCTCATCCGCGCCAAGTACAGCACCAAGTATCGACGCGGTGTAATCTGAGCCGCCGCGTCCGAGCGTTGTTGTAATTCCACCCTCCGTGCCTGCAATGAACCCAGTTACAACGGGCGCTTCTTTTGCTGCCAATATTTTATTAAGGCGCTGCTTGGCGAGTTTGCGAATCTTATCGGTCAAAGGACGCGCCTCAGTGTAATGATCGTCCGTTACCAAGCCTGCTTCAAATCCCGTCATGTGCCTTGACGGCACTCCTAACGACTCTATCGCGCCGGCCAAGATTGGTGCGGACAGCCGCTCGCCGAACGACAGTATAAGGTCCTGAGAACGAGGCGACAGCTCACCCAAGTAGGAAATCCCTGTAAGGGCTCTCTCCAGAACATCGAGAGTTTCCCTGACGGTCCGTGTAGTCCTGTTGAGCAAGTCGTTGTTTTTAATCGCTGACTGGCATGCCTGAAAATGCTTTATCGATATCTGCTTCATGAAATCTGGAATCTGTTGCTTGGGGTTGGCCCGGGGCTCTATTAGCTTGTGGGCGATTTCCATAAGCTGGTTGGTGACCCCGGCCATCGCCGATGTGACAACTACAACCTGATCCCCCTTCAAGTGCCTGGAGACGACTAGCTTGGCGTCGTTCAAGATGCTCTGGCCATCCTTGACCGGCACGCCTCCGAACTTCATGACAAGCTTCAATTGATCAATCCACCTACTACTCGGGCTCAATCGCATAATAAGAGTTGAGTGTTTGACAGATGTTCTTGGCCAGAGCGTGATAGCACATGTCGGTGTCTGCCTTCTCTGTCGATATGTTCATGACGTAGTCGCTGCATGTGCAGAAATTTTTCACGACCTCGTATTCGTCTGTTTTCCCCCGCACGAACCAACGCTGCCCACGCTTGGTCACGCGCCGACCCTTTATTGCCTCGATTGCGCGTTTGCCCCTCCCCTTGTAAACTTCAATTATCTCATTTTCAATCTCCGGCGTCAGCGCCGCTCCCCTTTGAAATTTATTGTAGAGGGACTCCTTTCCGCGCTTGAAAGATTCAGAAACCATCTTACTCCAAATCACCTAATATCCAATCCGAGAGTATATAATTGATGTTTGACGAAACTCGACAAATCCTACGGGAGCATGACATAAGACCCGACAGGCGGATAGGCCAGCAGCAGGTCATAGACTATGTGTTTTTGGAGAGAATGGTGGATTACGCCAAGCTATCCAAAAAAGACGTGGTTTTGGAAATCGGGGCAGGTATCGGTAACCTGACAATGCTGCTAGCGAGGCACGCTGGCGGCGTCATAGCTGTGGAACGGGACGCGAAACTCATTAAGGCTTTACAAGAACGCCTAGAGGCGGTCACAAATGTCAAGTTTTTGCATGGCGATGCCTTGCGCGTGGAACTCTCAAATTTCAACAAAATAGTTTCAAACTTACCTTACTCGATCTCCTCGAATATCATGTTCAGGCTGCTTGAATTCAAATTTGACTTAGCAGTCTTGATGTTCCAAAAGGAGTTCGCCGAAAGGCTGGCCGCGAAGCCTGGGTCTGAGAATTACGGGCGCCTGACCGTGAACACCTGCTATCGCGCGGAAGTAGAGCTTTTGGACGAAGTACCGCCGACAGCATTCTTCCCGCAACCAAAAGTCAATTCAGCCATCGTAAGACTGAGACCTCATGACCCTCCGTTCGAGGTCAAAGACGAGCAAATGTTCTCCAACGTGGTCCGCGCACTATTCCAACATCGAAGACAACGGGTGAGGAATGCGCTGATGCGTTCATTCACGGAGGTTTTTGCGGACAACAAGCCGAAAAGCGAACGAAGGTCGTTCGCCGACAAAAGGCTCCCAAAAAGACTGACAGAAGCCCGCGTTATGGACCTGGCTCCGGAGAACTTTGGTGAGATAGCTAACCTACTTACTTCTCCATGAATTCTTCCGGCCGAGGCGGCTCGGGTTTCAATCCCTTGCGCTTTCTGGTGTCTCGGATGACCTGCTCCTGAAGATCCCTCGGTGTTTGATCGAACTTCTCAAACTCGGTCGCCCATATCGCCCTTCCCTCGGTCTCCGAGCGCAACTCGGCGGCCAGACCGAATGAGTTGGCCACTGGCAGTGAAGCTTTTATTATCGAGATGTCCTCCTCCGCCTCCATGTTCAATATCCTCCCGCGTCGGCCTTGGATGACCTTAGTGGCTCCACCCATGAAACCCTGTGGAACCCTCACCTCAAGCTTGAGCAGTGGTTCGAGCAACGTTGGTTCGGCAAGTAGTATGGCCGCCTGTATTGCGCGCCTGACTGCGGGTATTATCTGTGCCGGGCCCCTGTGCACGGAGTCCTCATGCAGCGTGGCATCATCTATGATTACTTTCAAACCACGCATCGGCTCGCGCATTATCGGTCCCTCCTCGACGACCTCTTTGAAGGACTCTATGATGTGATCTTCGACCTCATCCATGTACTGCACCCCTTTTGTGGAATCAACCAAAATATTATGCCCAATTATTGACACTATGTTCCTGGCCGCGTGGGTCTCCCACCCCAGTTCCCTGAGAACGTTTGCGCGCTCCTTTCGCTCCTGCTTTTCTGTGACGCTCCCATTTTCGATGGCCTTGATGACATCTGGCTCCAACGGCTCGACTACAATCATAAAGCGGTTATGCCTGTTCGGAGATTTGCCCTCCACGGGACCGGCCCGTTTAGATGGGGTTTCGCGGTAGACAACAATCGGCTTTGATGTTTTTACCTCGAGACCGGCCTGCTTCAGTTTATACTCAACAATCTCAAGATGGACCTCCCCCAGGCCCGAGATAAGGTATTCACCCGTCTCCTCGTTGATCTTTATCTTGACGTTGGGGTCCTCCCGCGATATCTTCTTCAGCTCGTTTACCAGCTTGGGAAGATCTTGGAAGTTCTTTGTCTCGACTGCCACCGTCACGACTGGCTCGCTTATATACCTGAGTTCCTCGAAGCCTTTGCCCTCCACACCGACCTCGATGAAAGTCTCGCCAACGTAGGCCTCTTTCATGCCTATTATGGCCCCAATATTGCCGGCGGGGACCTTGTCGACCATGACGCGATCAGGGCCCATGTAGACGTTGACCTGCTGTATGCGAGCCTCCTGGTTGGCACTCATCAGCTTGACGGTTTTTCCCTTCTCCAAAGTGCCGGAAAATATACGCCCTGTTGATATCACGCCTGCCTGTTCGTCCACGAGGATGTCGGTAACCACCATGCAGATCTTTCCGTTCGGGTTCGCGGACAGCATATCCTTGCCGAGCTCGCTGTTGACATCACCCTTCCAGATGACAGGTACCCTGCTAGCCTGTGCATCCCTCGGGTTGGGAAGGTGGTGGATTACCATATCCAATATGACCTCGTAAACGGGGCTCTTCTTCGCGAGCTCGGCTGGATTTCCAGACTGGTACGCGGTGATGATGTCCTTGAAGCTGATGTTCTTCTTCTTCATTTGGGGAATCGACAGGGCCCATTTTTCCTTAGCCGATCCAAAAGCGACAGATCCGGACTCGACGCTAATCTGCCATTTTTCGGCGACACTTGAGTGAGCATATCTCCTGACCAGCTCGTTGAATTTCATTATGAGCTTGACAAAACGCGCCTGTATGCCTTCCGGCGTAAGCCTCAGCTCGTCGATGAGTCTATCGACCTTGTTGATGTAAAGAACTGGGTGGGCTCGCTCGCTCAGGGCCTGCCTGAGAACCGTCTCCGTCTGGGGCATGACCCCCTCCACGGCATCCATCACGACGACTACGCCGTCAATCGCTCTCAGTGCCCTGGTGACGTCCCCGCTGAAGTCGACGTGCCCCGGGGTGTCGAGAAGGTTGATCAAGTAATCCTGACCATCTAGGCGGTGGGATAAGCTCACAGCCGACGTCTGCACAGTTATACCGCGCTGTTGTTCGATTTCCAAAAAGTCTGTGAAAAGCTGATCTCCAGCTAATTCGAAACTTATTATGCCTGAAGCCGCAACCAGAGAGTCCGTGAGCGTGGTCTTGCCGTGGTCGACGTGCGCGACTATACCGATGTTCCTGATGTGCTCCGGCTCCCACATAAGCTTCTGCATGTCCGCAAGGTGCTTGTAGCGTCTCATTTAAATCACTCCACCGAATATGAATTTCAATGCTTAAATAACATCAACGTATTGAGAGGAAAGTCGACTCTATTTCGCCCTTCTTTAACTCTGTCGGGGCCGGGAACTCGCTCGGCACATCCTTTGGCGCTTGCCCTATGCCTATGGTGTTCCCGATGCCAGCGACTATCACTACATCGCCTGGCTTTGTTCGCTCTCTTATTCCGGCCTTGATCTTTTCCACCGCCACGTCCGCTCCCTTTACGAGGCGTTTGTTAAGAGGCTTGAGGGCCTCCATTAAAGACTCCTTGATAATGATGGCGTCGACCGGTATCTTGCGCTTCACCGCGATCTCCTCGATTTTGTACTTCTCAGTAGGTGGGCCGCCAATAGCAGCGCCGACTCCCTCTACGACATCGCCACTTACCTCTCCTTCGAGCTTGGCGGCCGCGTCTATCATTATGATGCGTGATATTTTCTTCTTGCTCGCGAGCTTGGCTATCAGCTCCCCAGGCTTGCCGACCCTGCCCCCTGGGCCCTTGGCCTTCACGATCAGGAGCTTTCGTTGCTCGAACTTTGTCTCCGTGTAAACGGTATCCTCGACCGTTTCAAACCACTTTGTATTACCCACTAACTTCGAAACTGTGAGGGGACCGATGCCGTCGCCGATTGCCTTTCCCTCGACGAAGGCTTTCGTCGCTTCGTTGTAGGCCTTGGCGAATGTCCTCAGGAACGGGAGGCTCATCTGGACTATCATGACAATTTGTATGTTTTTCGTCTTTTCTGCCTGTATTAGAAAATGACGGACCACGCGGAAGAGTGCGTAGTTGGCCATAGCTCCTTCCATCGCCAGCTCGAGGTTGGCAGCGGTCTCCTTGTCGGCGTTAGGGGCCAAACGAGCTACCACTCCCTCGAATCGCTTGTTACGGACGTCTAGTATGTGGTCGAGCCTCTTAATCACGCCGGCGGGATCGTCGTGGACTGGCTCAATTGCGAAGAATTCCAGAAAGTTGTCCAAATCCTTCTCGATATCCTGTTTTAGCCTGCCGTGTTTTGCTATGGCCTTCAGTGCCAGCTTTTTGCTGTCCTTGGCCAGGGTATCGAGCTCGACGACCGTCTTCCGCATCTGCCCGAGCCCAGCGCGCGCCTGAAGCCACATCATCTGGGGGGCGAGAAAAGTGAAGACTATGCTGATGAATACGAAGCTGACTATCCACATTATGATATCAGTTTCTGCCATAACATCCCCAAAGTAATCGTCCTTGTTTTTGATAAAGGTTGCTACTAACATTTAAAACTTTGCTATGTGATGGTTTTCACGAGCGGGGGTAGCCAAGCCAGGTCAACGGCGCAGGATATGGCGAGTCCGTCGCCACCTGAATCAGAAAGAAAGGCCAAACCTCTCTGGGAATGTCCTGTCTCTTAGGGGTTCGGGGGTTCGAATCCCCTCCCCCGCACTTTTATTATGCCGTTAACTTGCCCCCTTTTTTATTTATGTTTTCAACAGTCCTCGTTGAACCGTGCGAATTAGGTCATGGTACTATCCTATCTTTTTCTGACGCCTCAAGCTCCCGCTCCGATTCTTACTCCGCGCTTTTCTCGGTCAACTTTGTCCTCATCAGGTCACTTCTCAGCACTTTCTCGTGCAGGGCAAGAAGCCCCTGCACCACGTCGATGCCATCAATCGGCTCGTCTATTTTTCTCCCGTGTTGGGAAATTAGGGGTTCGGTCGTGTTATTAGCGTTCCCATCTCCAAGCGCGGTAAGCGCGTAATCCCACGAGATACCAAACCTCTTGCAGATGACGCACGGGGTTGGAAAACTGCCGGACTCCGCTTGGTAATTCTTAATGTACCCCCCTAAAGTTTCTTTTAGCAACCTGGAGTATGCCCGCGAAGCTTGTCTTTTCCTCTTCAAAACCATCCACCCGCCATGCTCGCAACCGAACTCGTGCTCCTGCACGGTTTTGAGCCCTTTCCTGCGTTTTCGGTACCGATCCGTTTCGACGCCAGTCGAGTCTGTAACGAAAATCTCGCACTTGAATAGCTTAGAAATGAGTTCGTACAGGAGTTCGAGCGCTCGCTCGAAGTATATCACCGGTATGCGCTGGAAAGCCCACCAGATGGTCACGTGGTCGATTCGCGTGTCGAGGAGCAGCGCCGTGTCTCCTTCAGCATAACGAAAGGTAGGACACGAGCATTTTCTGTAGATACACACCGCGGTGTGCTCCGTCGGATGGAACTTGGGCGGCCGCCCTCGTCTAGAAACTTTCCACAGTGAGCCGAGCCTGCGCGCGACGCGCGAGCAGAGCTTAAATACCTCTCGTTTGTCATACAATTTTGAGGCGTGATACGCCTTCCAGTAGTTGGGACATCTCATTGGGTTAACCTCCTGTGGGTTGTCCCCCAACTCCTGGCCCAACCTCCAAAAATCAAGTGACTATTGTTGTAAATCGGATAAAAATTGATTTATTAGACAACCTCACAGGCACCCCAAAATTTATAAACCAATCTCTGATATTATTATATTAGGGAAATAAAATGGTTCAAATGCGTTGTCAAGATGCTGTAGTAGATGCCTTGTCAAAAGAGAAAGTTAGGTATGTTTTTGGAATGTCGAGCGGTCACAGTACCGCCGTATTATATGATGCTTTGCATGAGCATCCGGAGATCACACCTGTCCTAGTTAGGCATGAGGAAGCGGCCTCCTTTATGGCTTCTGTATGGTATCAGATGACAGGAGAGCCAGGAATCTGCAGTGGAACAGCGGGTCCAGGTGTCGCACATCTAGTTCCAGGGATTTGGGAAGCCTACCTAGGCTGTCATAGCATTATTGCGGTTAACCCGGCAGTGGCTGATAAGTTCTACGGTTGGGGGATGTTACAGGAGATACCCCAAAGGGAAACCTTCCTGCCTGTAACAAAATGGTCTTGGAAGCTTCACCAGCCAGGGAAGGTTCAATGGATGATGCGGAGGGCCTTCCAAATAGCCTCAAACCCTCCTCCAGGACCTGTGTTTCTCGAAATACCTATAGATGTGGGAGACAGTGCCGTTGAACTGCCTGAATACACGCCCTGTGTTCGACCCATAAGGATAAGAGCCGACCTAGAAAGGGTCAAAGAAGCTGCAGACCTGATTTTGAAGTCTGAGAGACCTATACTGGCTGTAGGTGGAGGCGTCCTACGTTCAGGAGCATTTGCGGAGCTTAGAGATTTTGCTGAAATGTTAAGTATACCTGTATGTAGGACTGAGACTGGTATGGGGGCAATGCCCGATGATCATCCACTGGTTGTGGGAGGTCTGGGATTCTGGCGGACAAAGCCTGCTAAGCAGGTCTATGAAGAAGCTGACCTTATCATAGCCGTTGGATGGCACATGGAGGAAATAGGAACCCTTGGATGGATACCGCTGCCTCCTAGGGCGAAGCTCATCCAAGTCGACGTGGACCCAAATATGATTGCCAAAAATTATGTTCCCGACATCCCCCTAGTCGGCGATGCGAAACTAGTCTTGGCAGATTTAATCGAGGTCTTGAAGACAAAACTCCAAAAACCTGGCGTTCTACGAAGAACAGAAAGGGCTGCAATGATAGCTAAGGCTGCAAAGGATTATGAAGACGAAATACTGTCTGAGCTAACCTCGGAAGCGGTTCCCATTCATCCAGCCCGCTTCTACCATGACGTACAGAAGGCTGTGCCTCGGGATGCTACCTATGTTTTCGATGTAGGCGCCCACATCATTTGGGACGGATCCTACCCCTACTTCAAGATGTACACTCCCTACCATGCTTCACCCAGCGACCATGCCTGCGTCGGGTTTGGTGTAGGTGGAGCTTTAGCAGCCAAGCTTGCTAGGCCTGATAAACCCTGCGCCTGCATATGTGGCGATGCTGGTGTCTACATGATGGGACAGGAGTTAGCTACTCAGCGGGAATACAATGCGCCTGTTTCAACCATCTTCATGAACAACTCCTCCATAGGGGAAATCAAATATTGGCAAAGGGAGCTCTATGGGAGAAGTATAGCCACAGATTTCACAAATCCCTACGACTTTGTAAAGTTCGCTGAAGCTCAGAAAGCCGAAGGTTTCCATGTTGAAAAGCCGGCAGATATAATCCCAACAGTAAAAGAGGCATTAAAAGCCTGTGAGGAAGGAGTTCCGGCACTTGTAAGCATTGTTACAGATTGGCATTATCTACCACCCGGATTCCACGAATTCTTCAACATGGTGAAGAAGAAGTAAGGTTACCCTAAATCTTATCAAGCATGACTCATTAAAACAAAAATTTGGGTTTATACAAAAAGTCTTTCAGATGAAAAAAGTAGCATTAGTCGGCGGAGGGATGACAAAGTTTGGCAAACGTGAGGCCACGTATGAGGACCTCATAAGTGAGGCTGGCAAGGCCACATTTGACAGCGTCGCCAATGTGTCTCCAGGTGACATCGATGCGCTTCTCGTTTCCTCATCCATGCCAGAACGATTTGCTTTCCAAACCCATGTTGCCACCTTAGTAGCCGATTGCTTAGGTCTAGAACCAAAACTACTTGCAAGAGTGGAGCAGCTTTGCTCTTCGGGAAGCGTCGCCATCAGACTTGCCTACTCTGCCATCGCGGCAGGTTTGGCAAATATGGCTTTGGTTTTAGGGGTAGAGAAGATGATTTTGCCAGATATGACCGAGTCCCTTTTGCACATGGTAACTGCAATGAGTGGTTGGGATCGTGCGCATGGAATTACAGCTCCTG
>JBDRCL010000101.1:0-2858 GCA_043821745.1 Methanobacteriota archaeon
CGTCCAAAAAACCGTATTCGGCAACGTGGGCTCCATCATTAGCTTCCGAGTCGGTTCTGAAGACGCCAAGATTTTGGCCTCCGAATATACCCCCATCTTCAAAGAGCGCGACATCATCAACCTCGGTGTGCGCGAATTCTACGTGAAAATGTCGGTCAACGGCGAAATCCGAGAGGCGTTTTCGGGCCGCACGCTCGATATGCCAAAAGTGGTCGAAGACAGCACCGAAAAAATCGTCGATCATTCCCGAAAAGCCTACTGCACCCCCCGCGTGGCCGTCGAAAAACTGCTCACCAAGTGGGATGAAGCCGGCGACTTTGGCCAGGAAAACATCGCGCCCGAACTGGAGCAGGATTTTGAGGAACCGCTTATTTAAACTCCGCCTGTTAGTCTTTTTAGCGCCATGGCGTAAACAACCGAGCGGTGGGCGATCATCCAGATCACCACGGTATTACCTTTGATATAAAAAACAACCCGGTAATCGCCGACGCGCAGTTTTCGGTGATTCTTGAGCGATTGACGCAAAGGCCTCCCATATACGTCGGGGTGTGTCCTAAGTCTAGACCAAACAGCCTTGCCCACACGCTCTTGGATAGCTTTCGGCAGGTTTGGCCAGTCTTCTTTGGCGGCAACCGGATGAATGGTTATTTTGTACGCTGTTTCCACACTTTTTCAAAAGGGATAAGTTCGCCGCCCATGGCTTCACGCTCCTCGGCAATGGCGAGCAAAACCCGGTCCTCTTCAATTTCCAGCGCTTCCTCTAAAAGCTCCATGGTTTTGGTGGTCACTGGCACACGGTCGCGTTTGGCCAAAAGGGTCAGAGCTTTTTCGATATCCTCAGGCACCGAGAGATTGATTCGTTTCTTCAGAGTCGGCATAATGATAAAGAATTATTTGTAGTTTGAAGTGCAACACCTAGGTGAGAAAATTTAATTACTAATTTTCTATCCTATGGGTTACAGACACTTCAGTAAGTTAATGAGGATGGAGCTCTCCATCCTACGGAAGAAGGGTTATTCCCTGAGGGGAATCGCAGGGGAGCTCGGAGTGAGCCCTGCTTCCGTAAGCCGTGAGCTTAAGAGGAACAAAATGCGCGGTGGTGTGTACAAGCCGGGGTTAGCCCAGCAGAAGTCTTATATGAGAAGGAAATACAGCAAGTATGACGGGATGAAGATCAGGAAGGACCCGTGGCTAGAGGATCATGTGAAGAGAAAGCTGCAGGATGGAGCGACACCGGAGGAGATCAGCGGAAGGCTGGAATATGAACTGGGTTATCCGGTCATCAGCTTTAAAATCATTTACAAGTGGGTGTATTCGGTCCATGGGTACGACTTCGCGAAGTATCTGCCCTCAAAGCGCTGGAAGCCGAAGAAAAGAAAAGGAAAGAAGGCGAAGCGGGCGCTCATCCCGGACCGCATGTGGATCGAGGAGAGGCCGGAGATCATAGAGGGGCGGCAACGGATGGGAGACTTTGAGGGGGATACACTGGGCAAGCCCAAGCGTTCTCCCGAGACTCTCGTTGCCGTGGTGGACCGGAGATCCAGGTACCTGCTTGCCCGCAAGGTCAGAGTGCTCAGAAGATCGATGGAAGACGGTTTTAAAAAAATTCTTCCAGCTGACGCACTCTCTCTGACGCTGGACAACGGCGTCGAGAATGTCCGTTACAAAACTCTGGGCGTTCCCACTTATTTCTGCCACCCTTACCACTCTTGGGAAAAGGGAACGATCGAGAACACTTTTCAAAGGCTGAGGCGCTGGATTCCGAAGAAGGCCAGGCTCAGCGACTACTCAGATGAACAGATCGCGGACATCGTCGAGCGGATGAATAACACGCCGCGCAAATGCCTTGGCTACCGGACTCCTGCAGAAGTTTTTAAAGAGCAGTACAATCTAACCAAATCTCACAGTGTTGCACTTCGGGGTACAATGTAGGAAGGTTACATCTGAATATAGTGTAACACAGGTGTAACACCTACGTCAAGAGTCGAAAGTCTATTGAGTGAGTCTGATCATTGCCCTACAATTACTCCTGTAGCTTATTGTTTTTATGGAAATCCGTCTTATCAAAATCCCCATCCGCCGTTCCGAGGTCGAGGCTATGGCCAAGGCGACTTTTGGCGAGATGGTGAAGGCGGTTGTGGACGTTAAAAGGGGAATCATGACGATCCAGATGGAACTGCACGCCGATGGCGAGATGCTGCTGTTGGAAAACGGCTCCGTACAAACCGATCTGTGGGGAATCAATCTGTACCCGGGCAAATCCGCCGAGGAATGGGTTGAGTTCGACTCGATGATCAATGTGAGGCCTCGCGAAAACAACCGATCCCGGAGCGTTGAAGATCCGGCGATTCAGTCCAAAATCCGTTCGATCGTGAATACTCTAGTCATCTGAAAACCGATGTCCGCTTATCATCCGACACTTTCGGCAGGGCGCTGGCAGAAACTCTCTTTAATGGAGCAGTTGGGGAACGCGGGCAGTGAAATCGGCCGCGCGGCCCGCTGGCAGAATAAGGACAACAAGCTCACGGACGAGGCGGTTTTCCGTGCTCTCGAGCTCCTCGATCTCACACTGGCCGACCCGCGCTGGCGCGGGCGGCTTAAGGAAATCGGGCGCCTAAGAGAGGCGCTGTGTGACGCGTGGCTGGGCGGGAAAACCTACGACACGACGTTACAGGATTTGGATCGTTATTTTTTGCATTTCGCCATAGCTGCCCGGAATGTTTAAATCCCGATTCGCATGAAACTCTGCAGGCAATGTTCCGCCGGCTTCGAAATCACCTCGGATGACCTCGCGTTTTACGACAAGGTCTCGCCGGTTTTCGGCGGGAAAAAATATCCCATCCCTCCGCCCACACTGT
>JBDRCL010000102.1:0-4150 GCA_043821745.1 Methanobacteriota archaeon
GGAGCTGAAGATTTGGGTGCCCGTGGTCGTTAGGTCCGTTCCTCTTTTGAAGGTCGAAGGACTGGGATACAATTTGAGTACCATTAAACCAGGCAGCGATGTCGTGATCTCTTTCGATGTAAAGAACTATGGGGACGGGACCGCTAAGGACTTGGTCGTGTCGCTGGATCAAGCCGCTGGATTTTTCACCACCGACTTGAGCGAGAAATACGTCGGTGACGTGGCCGTAAACGGTTCTGCCAAGATATCAGTCAACATGACCATCGACCAAAGTTTGAACGTTGGTTCCTACTCCATACCCATACTGCTGGTCTACCGGGATGAGACGAGGAGGGAAGTTCTGTCCGGCAGGGAATACGCCGGCATGAAGGTCTACGGGAATATCAGCTTGATAACTACGCTGAACTCGCAGGATATGGTGGCAGGCGGCACGAGCGGCGAGATGGAGATAAAGATAGCCAATGCCGGTACCATGGAGGTTCAATTTCTACAGCTAAAGATCACGAACTCTCCGATTTTAGATGAGGTTTTCCCGAACAACATTTACATAGGCAGTTTAAAGTCGGATGACTATGACATAGAAAGAATATCCGTCAAGGTCGGTGGTGACGTCTCAAGGGGAATTTATCCCGTAAGTTTTGAGCTGTTGTATCAAGACCCTTTCGGGGCGGAATTCACTGAGACCAAAACCGTCGACCTGAGAGTGCTTTCCAGGGAAGAACTTGGAAATAACGCTGGAATCCCAACGTGGCAGATAGCAATCACCATCTTGGTTGCCGCTGCGATTGTTTACTATTTCTTGCGAAAGAGGAGAAAATAATGTATGCTAAAGGGGTCTCTTGTCCTAATATTCCGGAACTTAACCCAGAGAAGGTTGAGGAGTGCCCTGACGACGCTGGGTGTCATCATAGGGATAGCAGCCATCGTGGGCATGGTCTCCGCGACCCAGGGAATTAGCAGCTCAATCAGCGGCGAACTTGAGAAACTCCAAGGGGACAGGATCACCGTCACTCCCGGGGGGGGTGGTGGAGCTTTTGGCGGTGGTTTTGAGGCTAGCGGTGAGTTATCCGAAAAGGACGTCGACACGATTTTAAGTATTTCAGGAGTTGAGATAGCCTACGGTCGGGTGCAGACGTCAGTACTAGTCGGCTATGGTGATGAGTCACGAGGTTTGACCATCGAGGGCATCTCGCCCAGCGACTTCCAAAGGATGGACACGCTGGGCGTGGAAGTGGGCAGATATCTGAAGGACTCCGACCGCCTTGCCGCGGTCATAGGAAATTCCGTAGCTTACGACAAATACGATGAGGATGTCGGCATAAGGAAGAAAATAATAATAAACGGCGCGGAGTTCCAAGTTGTCGGCATTCTTAACAAGGGCGGCGGCGTCTTCTTGACGACGGATTCTACGGTATACATCCCGAAGAAGGAGATGAGGGACCTGTTTCAGCTATCCGAGGAAAGGGTGGATTCGATAACCGTTGGCGTGGAGGACGACGTGGACATAAACGCCGTGGCCGACAGGATTTCCGAAGCTCTGCGCCGCTCCCACAAAGTGACCGAGGGCAATGAGGACTTCACGGTGATAACCCCGGAATACATCAGCAACATCGTCGGGCAGATCACCGGTTTGCTAACCGTCCTTCTGGGTGGCATAGCTGGCATCTCCCTGATTGTCGGGACGATCGGCATCACCAACATCATGTACGTGACCGTCTCAGAGAGGACGAGGGAGATAGGCGTCATGAAGGCCATAGGATCGACGAACCGCGACATACTGTTTTTGTTCGTGCTAGAGTCCGGGATTATCAGCCTCATCGGCGGAGCCATAGGCGTCGTCCTCGGCTTGGGGCTGGGCCAAGGGTTACTCTTTGTGTCCAGCTTGGCCTTCGGCGGGTCGCAGGCACCCGGCGGAGGATTTGAGGTGCTCAACACGAGTATCGTAATCATGCCCGAACTAATCGTGGGGGTAATCGCCCTGTCCTTCCTCGTGGGCGTGCTGGCGGGATTTTTACCGGCAAGAAAGGCAGCGAAACTAAACCCGATAGAGGCCCTTCGCTACGAATAATCGTCTTGACTGGGTGAGCCTCTAAAATTAATAGCTGAAAAGGCAGACTACTTGTGGTGCTGACTTGGTCATGAAGATACTGACGCACGGCGACACGGACGGAATATGCGCGGCCGCCTTGGCCAGGTCATGCTTCCCGAGCGCCGAGATATGGTTCACCAGGCCGATCCGCTTGCTCCGGGACCTGAACTCTATCGAGCTCGGCAACGCCGTCATGATATTCGATGTCGCGATAAACGAGAGACAGAAGGACCTGATATTCCAGCGGATGAGGGAACTGGCGCAGAAGGACGAGGTTCTATATGCTGACCACCACCCCCTCCCGCCGGGAACCCTGAAGAAGGATTTCCCAGTGACCCAGTTCGCCCTCGAGACCGGAGCGAGCTCCTCCGAGCTGGCCTTCAGGCTACTCAGCCGGGACCAGAAATCAGACATGGACCGCGTGGCCCTCTGGGGCGCTATCGCTGACTACTGCGAGGACACAGACTTCGTCCGTGACAGGCTGAACAAGTACGACAGGCGCACCATCTACATGGAGGCCGGGCTCCTTACCCAGGGGCTGGGGGAGGCGGCGGGGGATTACCACTACAAGCGAGACGTCGTGATAAAGCTCGCCCAGGGAATACCGCCGACCGAGATACCCGGCATCGTGGAGCGAGCCATAAAGGCCACCAAGAGGGAATGGGAAATTTACGAGTACGTGAAGAAGCACGCGGTCTTGGAGGACACCATCGCGGTCGTTTACGACTTGCCCTCCGGGAGCCTCGGGAAAGCGGCCCTGTACGCGCTCGGGATAACCGGCACCGACATCGGCATTTGCACCCGCGTGAAGAAGGATGACGTTGACATCAGCGTCAGACGCCGGACTGGCGGCAAGATAGACCTGAATGAGATGCTGCGCCATATAACTGCCCGCCTAGGGGGCTCGGGAGGGGGGCACGAGGGAGCCGCTGGCGCGACGGTACCGTTCAATTTATTGGGCGACTTCCTAGAAACGCTCAAGAGGGAAACCTCTCCAATCAGGGGCATGACCCCTGGCTCGACAAACGGCTAAAGAAGCTCCACTTCCTGTCCTTTCCTTTTCTGTTAAGAAATAGTGGCGCCGGGGAGAGGGCTCGAACCTCTGACCGCTCGGTAGCTGTACACAGGCGTGTCGTTCCTTTTGTTGAGGTTCGTTCTTCATCCACGCTTGGTTTAACAGCCGAGCACTTTAGGCGAAGCAGCTCACGCTTTACTTCTCTACCTACTGAGCTACCCCGGCCGCCGTGGATAATATCCTAGCTTTTTCCATATAAGGTATTTCTGTAAGCGCTTTTTGTTGCTGGATTCTTAACCCGTCGAGCCTTTAGGCTGGGACCCCATAAAAGGAAGTCACTTAATCAGGGTTTCAAGCCTTTTGAGCATCAGTTTGAGAGCTGCGGAAATGTTTGCCTCGTTATCGAAATCTTTAACGATGTCGCGAAGCTCTGTTTTTGTTCCACGCGACAAACTCTTTGTGTTATCAACCATCAAAGGAAGTGCGCGGACGATGTTGTCCACAATCGTGATGTTGGCCTCATGAGCCGTCCTAGACATGGGGTTCAGGTCAACGGCGATTACGAGCTTTTCCAGCCTCCTAAGGGCCTCGGCTCTGTCACCGTCTTCAAGCGGTATAAAAACTACGTCCGCTAATGCAATGCCGCGACGATCGACCTTTCGCCTGTTGCTGTGTATCTCCCTTATCCTTGTGGAGAACCTTGGATCCACGCCGAGAACTTCTCTCGCACCATGCTTTCGGAGCCAGTTGGCAATTGCCATCTCCCGCTTCCTAGATGGGTGGAATAGGTTCACCTCCAGTTTGGCTCCTGTGACCTTCGCGAGTTCCACCAGCTCTTTCGGCACGAGAGCGACCGCATTTCCGTTGACGGATATCACCGGGCGTTCGGCCGAAAGCAGGGCCGTGGCCGCAGCTTCTACGGCCTTCTCCGCCTGTGCAGTAGTCCGCTCGCCCAAGATGTAGTCGAACGCCTCACCCCTGCCGTGGGCCGCAAGCCCCTCCCCAACCACAATACCCGCCTCAAAGCCCTTGACCAGCGTTTCCCT
>JBDRCL010000103.1:0-3525 GCA_043821745.1 Methanobacteriota archaeon
TCCTTACAAAATTTGACAGGCATAACGTCGCTAAGAAACTCAACTTGGTCGAGCGAGAGTTTGGCGGGGAGCTGGAGGTTTTACACACAGGTGAGTCGTCGGATATCGTAAAAAGGAAAATCTATGAAAAACTCAACTTGATACGCGTCTATACGAAGCGCCCAGACGAGCAGCCTGCAAAGCGCCCGCTCTCTGTGGTCCGAGGCTCGACCGTGATGGAAGTGGCACGCTCCGTCCACAAGGACTTCGCTAAAGACCTGAAGTTTGCTAGGGTTTGGGGGTCAACCAAGTTTCCCGGGCAGCAGGTGCCGCGAAACTATGTGCTTGGGGACAAAGACATCGTGGAACTTCACCTCTAATTAAAGCTTCAAGTCAGGTTTTGGGATAAGTCAAGTTTTACAAATTAACTGGTTAACCCACAGACTAAAAGAGTTAAATACATTGTCCCCCAACTTTCGAAGGCAACAACTCTATTAAGTATGGAGAAAATTATAGGTTGATGAGGGATTCAGATGCCGTTGAGACCAGGTAGAAGCTACAGTAAATTCAGTGGTCCGGCTTACACCCGCCGTGAGTTTGTCAAGGGCGTGCCCCCTATACGGGTTACTTTCTTTGATATGGGCAACACGAAAGGCGACTTCGATGTGGTGATGTCGATGGTCATGACCCAGTCTGGGCAGATAAGGCACAATGGCCTTGAGGCTGCGAGAGTCGCGGCCAACCGCCTGCTGGAGCTCAAGGCTGGCAAGGATAACTACCACTTCAAAATCAGGACTTATCCGCACCAAGTGCTTCGCGAGAACCCCATCGTCATGGGGGCGGGCGCGGACCGGGTCTCGGATGGCATGCGGAGGGCTTTCGGAAGGCCGATTGGGTCAGCCGCTCGCGTCAGCATCGGGCAGAAGCTTATGACAATCAGCACTAAGAAGGAGTTCGCGGAAGTCGCGAAGGAAGCTTTTCGCAGGGCGAACTTAAAGGTTTCCCTGAGGTCGCGCGTCATTGTCGAAAAGGGACAAGAACTCATTCAGTGAAAATTTACTTTTTAGAGCCCATTGCCGCTAGTAGCTCGTAAATTATTCTAGCCGCGGCGAACGACGTCGTTTCGTCGTCGTATGGTGGGACCAGCTCCACGACATCGAATCCCGATATGTCAAGTTTTCCCAGCTCTCTGAGAATTCGTAGCAGCTCTACAGTTGAAAGACCGCCGGGCTCGGGAGTTGAAACCCCTGGGGCAAAAGCTGGGTCGAGGACGTCTAGGTCTATTGAGAGGTAAACTTTTGATTTTCCGGCCAGTTTTTTTACCTCAGAAATTATTCTTTTAGGTTCGTCGATCGTCTGGTCTGCGGTGTAGGCTACCACCCCGGCATCTTTGGAGAACTCGGCTTCTTCTTTCGAACATGATCTCACGCCAATCTGGATTAATCTATCCACTGGAAGTCTGTCAAGAACCCTTCTCATTACCGTCGCGTGGCATAGCTTGTCACCCAAATACTCGTCGCGGAGGTCCCTGTGTGCGTCGAGGTGGATGACGAAGATATCGTCGAAAGCTTTCAGCGTGAAGTAAGAGACTGTGTGCTCCCCACCCAGTATTACCGGCGTCTTCCCGTCGCGCAGGACACTCTTAACAGCTTGAGTGATCCTTGCGCCTGTTTTTGTTAGGTCCGTCGGCGTGACCATGACGTCTCCCAGGTCAGTGATATTGAGCTTCTCGAAAACATCCACACCGGCTGACATGACGTAGGTTTCGAGATTTGTGGACGCTTCTCTTATTTTGGCCGGGGCGAAGCGATAGCCTGGCCGGTAACTTGAGGTGACGTCGATGGGTGCCCCCAAGAAGACCACGTCAGCTTTCTCGTAAGGTAAATCGAAGCAGCCGAAGCCAGGCCAGACCCGTATCATATCTTCGTGTTCCATATCTACTCACAAATCCTTCCACTTACAACCTTTTCAGCCATTTGATAGCGTTTTACTTTATAAGGCAAAGGTTTTTAAGTTTGGTAAACTTCTAAAAGCAGTTGAGGGGTGTTATGGCAAAGAGTTTGTACTTTTTTGATGAGGGAGATGGAAAAAACAAGAGACTTTTGGGCGGCAAGGGAGCAGGCTTGTGTACGATGGCCCAGCTTGGATTGCCGGTTCCATCTGGTTTTGTAATCACGACCGAGGTCTGTAAGCAGTATTACGACTTCGGCGGCAAGCTGCCGGATGGCCTGATGGACGAGGTAACCGCTGCGATGAGGAAGCTGGAGGAGATCACCGGCAAGCGCCTCGGCGACCCGAAAAACCCGCTTTTGGTCTCCATACGTTCGGGATCGATGTTCTCGATGCCAGGGATGATGGATACAATTCTCAACTTGGGCTTGAATGATGAGACTGTTGAAGGCATGACCAAGCTCACAAACAATGAGAGATTTGCATACGATGCCTACCGCCGCTTCATCCAGATGTTCGGAAAGATAGTTCTGGGCATAGACGCCAAGAAGTTCGAGGAGATATTCGACGGCCAAAAGGCGAAAGTCGACGCCAAGGTCGACACCGATCTCAACGCTGATGACCTCAAGAACATAGTCAAGTCGTTCAAGCAGGTCGTGAAGGAGGAGACCGGCAAAGATTTCCCGACCGATCCATTTAACCAGCTCAAGCTTTCCATAGGGGCAGTTTTCTCCTCGTGGAAGAACAAGCGGGCCATCGAGTACAGGAGGTATTACAAGATACCGGATAATCTGGGTACCGCCGTGAACGTGGTCACGATGGTATTTGGTAACATCGGGTCAGAATCAGGCACTGGCGTTGCTTTCACGAGGGACCCGTCCACCGGAAACCACGAACTTTTTGGAGAGTTTCTATTTAACGCACAGGGGGAGGACGTTGTCGCCGGAATTCGCACCCCGCTGAAGATAATCGATTTTGAGCGAAAGGACCCAGAGATCTACAAGAAGCTCATCGACATAGCTGGCAAGCTCGAGCGCCATTACCGCGACATGCAGGACGTCGAGTTCACGGTCGAAGCCGGGAAGCTCTTCATGCTTCAGACGAGGGCAGGAAAGCGCACCGCTCAGTCTGCGTTGAAGATAGCTGTCGACATGGTGGAGGAAGGCTTGATTACGAAGGAGGAAGCCCTACTTCGCGTCGAGCCGTCGCAGATAGAGCAGTTGCTGCACAAGCAGGTCGACCCGAAGGCCAAGGTCAAAGTCATCGCAAAGGGGCTGAACGCCAGCCCTGGCGCCGCGGTGGGTAAAGCCGTTTTTGATTCCGAGCGTGCTAAGGAGATGGGCAAGGCCGGGGACAAAGTCATCCTAGTAAGGCCGGAGACGAGCCCCGACGATGTCGGTGGCATAATAGCATCACAAGGAGTGCTGACTTCACGCGGTGGTGTCACCAGTCATGCGGCGGTGGTCACTCGAGGTATGGGCAAGCCTGCAGTCGTGGGTTGTGAGAGCATAAAGGTGGACTCGGAGGGCAGTTCTTTCGAGGTCAACGGTGTAGTTGTAAAGGAAAATGATTTGATAACGATAAACGGTTCAACGG
>JBDRCL010000104.1:0-11961 GCA_043821745.1 Methanobacteriota archaeon
TTTCATTAGTTCTCTCAATTTCTTTTCTCGTATTTTTAAGATTTTCGTCCTGTTCCATAAATACCCTAGATTATTCTGTTGAGTCGCAATTATATATTTGCCAAGTCAGGAAGCCGAAAAGGGAAAAGATAGAATAACTAGGATTGACAGAATTTTTATGAGGATGTGGATATGCTCGGTAAAAAGCTCTTCGGCACACGGGGCATACGGGGACCCATAGCTACGAAGGTAACGCCAGAACTAATGCTAAAGCTCGGAGGTGTCCTTGCCGAATACGTTGCCGGCGGGGATGTGGTCGTCGGCAGGGATACGCGGACTTCGGGAGAGATGCTGACTCGCGCATTTACCGCGGGGCTGCTTTCGGGGGGATCGGACGTCATTGAAATTGGTGTGGCGCCTTCGCCCTGCGTTGCGTTCACGACAAGGGCGCTCGGCGCAGGCGCTGGTGCAGCCATAACGGCTTCTCACAACCCTCCCGAGGACAATGGTATTACATTTTACCGCTCAGACGGAACCGAGTTCTTTGCCGAGGACGAGGTTTCCATGGAGCGGATATTGTTTGGGCTGGGCACAAAGAGTTCCGGATGGGATGACCTGGGCAAGACACGACAGCACGAACCCATCACTCCCTACTTGGATGCCATCAAAAAGCTGGTAAAGATCAGGAGGGGCCTTAAGGTCGTGGTAGACTGCGCCAACGGTGCCGGTTCTGCGGCGACGCCGCGTTTGCTCAGAGAACTCGGTTGCAAGGTCGTCACCCTTAACTCTCACGCTGACGGACACTTCCCGGGGAGACAACCGGAGCCCCAGCCTTGGAATTTGACCGACCTCATGTACACGGTGCGCGAGGTGAGCGCAGATATCGGGCTGGCGCATGACGGCGATGCGGACAGAGTTGCGGTGATCGACGAGCAGGGGAACTTTATAAAGCACGACGCGATCATAGCCCTCTTTGCCGGGATCGCGGTTGGGAAGGCGAACGGCGGTTCGGTGGTGACTAGCGTCAATACCTCCGCAGCGATTGATGAAGTTGTGGCCAGGGAAGGGGGGAAGACTTTCAGGACGGGCTTGGGCAGCTTCACCGAGACCATGATCGAGCATAATGCATGCTTCGCTGCCGAGCCGGGGAAACTGGTCTTCTTGGAGTTGGGTCCGTGGGCCGATGGTATTCTCGGGGCAGCGAAGCTGGTCGAGCTGGTGTCGTCTGGACAAGAGCCGATTTCGAAGATTATTGCCGATCGCGTCCCAGATTACCCGATGTACTTCAGGGACTTCGAATGTCCCGATGATATGAAGGACGAGTTCATGCGGGAGATGCGCGGCTACATCATGGCCAACGTTGACGATGTTCAGAGAGTTTTGGACATCGACGGTCTGAGGGTTGACAGGAAGAACGGCAGCTGGGTACTGGTGCGCGTTTCCGGGACTGAGCCAAAAGCGCGCTTGGTTGTCGAGGGGCGGGACGAGGAAGAGCTTGAAAGGCTTAAGGACATCGGGCTCAGGAAGATTGCCGAGCTTCTGAAAATTAACCCGTAGAATTTCGCATAGGCTCGTGTTTTTAAAGTTAACCACAGAAAATTAGATTGGGGGTGTGGGAATGGTAAATGCCTACAGTCTGATTTCGGCAGAGCCAGGAAAGACATCTGAAGTTTTCAAGAAGGTAAAACTAATAGATGGCGTGAGGAAAGCCGAGGCCGTCGCAGGCCCATATGATATAGTCGCTCGCATCGAGGTCGACTCCTTGGAGAAGCTGACCAAGGCAGTCTTTGGGGACGTTCGAAGCATTCCGGGTGTCACTAACACTACGACGTTAATCGTGGTCGAATTGTGATGGCGCTTCAGGTAATCGGCATCGTCGGCCTGCCCGGATCAGGGAAGACTGCGGTCGCGAAAGCCATCGTTGATTTCAACGTTCCGAGAGTGAGGATGGGAGATGTGGTCTGGGGTGAGCTTAAGCGCCAAGGTCAGAACATAACCGAGGCCAAAGTTGGAGAACTTTCAAACGAGTTCAGGAAAAAGGAGGGCATGGGAGCCATAGCCAAGCGTTGCGTCCCCCTGATCGAGAGCCGCGGGAAGGAAAAGCGGGCTGTAGTGGTTGACGGGATAAGGGGGATAGCAGAGGTCGACGAGTTTCGTAAAGCGTTCGGGAAAAATTTCCACCTCATATGCACTTGGGCGAGCCAAAAAACCAGATATCAAAGAATATCCTCCAGGAAAAGGGCGGATGACACTATCACGCGCGAAAGTTTCCAGGAGAAGGACCTGCGGGAGCTGAGCTGGGGGATGGGGGATGCCATCGCGCTGTCTGATTTTATTATCTTGAACGAGGGCAGTATTGCCATGCTCCGCAAGAGGTCCGGGGAAATCGTCAAAAAAATTGTTGGTGATAAAGTTTGAAGCTGCGCGTGGAGGTCGATGTCAAGCCGACCGAGTCTCGGGAAAAGGTGGAGGCCGCGATCGGGAAGATATTCCCCACCATGGCGCTTGAGCAGGCTGGGCACTCCTTGTTCGGCGAGTCGACGGAAGTGGAATCCCTTTCGAGGCTCCATCAGCTCCTGAGGCAGCAGGCGATATTGGATACCGCCAGATCCATCATGTTCTCAAATAAGAGCGGCAATTCCACGCGGCTCATGTTGAACAAGCAAGTCGCCTTCGTCGGCAGGATCAGCTTCACGGAGGGGGAAGCTCCGCTTGGTCCGATCGTGGTATCGCTGGAGGCTCCGGACATAGAGCTTCTCATTGATTATCTCGCCCCGCGAACGCGTGAGGACAAACCCATCCGTGAATTGGTCAAAGTCCCGTAAATATTATTTTTCGTTTACCGCTACACGAGTCCGTCGTTGACTTGGGCATAGGCGTAAAATTTAAAGCTTGTTGAGCAGCGTTTATTGTATAAACTGCATAGGTGACTGACATAGCCAAGATAATTTCAAAGAGGAAAATAGCTCCCGGTGTCTTGTCGTTAGAAGTCGATGCCCCGTTGATTGCGAAAAAGGCCAAACCTGGGCAATTTGTGATTTTGATGGCATGTGAGGGAGGAGAGCGAATCCCGCTGACGATCGTCGACTACGACGGTAAAAAAGGGTCCATTCGCATGGTCTTCGAGGTCGTGGGCAAGACGACCGCCATGATATCGAAATTAGATGAGGGCGCCCAACTGTTTTCCCTCGTTGGACCCTTGGGCATACCTACGGAAATCAAGGGCTACGGAAGTGTGATAGTCATCGGTGGCGGGGTCGGTGTCGCTCCGGTCTATCCGATAGCACGAGAATTGAAAAAAGCTGGCAACAGGGTAATAGCCATCATCGGCGCGAGGACTAAGGACCTGCTGATAATGGAGGATGAAATGGGGAAGGCCTCCGACGAGCTCTTGGTTGCAACAGACGACGGCAGCTACGGAAGAAAGGGGTTTGTGACTAAACTTCTTGACGAGGTGCTTCGTAGGGGGGAAGACGTGAAAAAGGTTTGGGCCATCGGTCCAGCCGTGATGATGAAGGCCGTGTGCGATGTTACCAAGCCTTACGGACTGGAGACCATAGTCAGCCTAAACGCGATAATGTTGGACGGGACCGGCATATGCGGCTCCTGCAGGGTCACGGTGGGCGGCGAGACCAAGTTCGTCTGCGTGGACGGTCCAGAGTTCAACGGGCATTGTGTGGATTGGCCGGAGTTCATGAATCGACTGGCGAGGTACAAGCCGCATGAAAAAATCTCGTTCGAGGCTTATAAAAAAGAGTGTGAGGATAAAAATGGCTGAACCGTTACCTGTCCCGGAGAGGTTGAAAAGATTTCCCCGCCCGACGCCGGAGCAGAAACCTGGGGAAAGGATCAAGAACTTCAACGAGGTGCCACTGGGCTATACCAAGGAAGACGCCATCTACGAGGCGCAGAGGTGCCTGCAATGCAAAAAGCCGCTGTGCGTGAAGGGCTGCCCCGCCGAGGTGCATATCCCGCAGTTCATCCAGAAAATAGTCGACGAGGATTTCTCAGGCGCCTATCTGGAGGTACTGAAAACGAACAGCCTCCCCGCCGTCTGCGGAAGGGTCTGCCCGCAGGAGGAGCAATGCCAGAAAACTTGCGTCTACAACAAGAAGGGCAAGCCGATCGTCATAGGGAAGCTGGAGCGTTTCGTCGCTGACTGGGCAAGGAAAAACGATGTCAGGGAGAGGCCTCCTGAGGTTAAGAAGGGTAAAAAAGTTGCAGTCGTCGGTTCCGGACCCGCTGGCATTACCTGTGCCTCAGATTTGGCGAAGATGGGCCATGAAGTCACGATGTTTGAGGCCCTGCATAAACTGGGCGGCGTTTTGAACTACGGCATACCTGAGTTCAGGCTGCCGAAGGAGATTGTGGACTGCGAGGTGAGCAAGATCAAGGACTTGGGGGTCAAAGTAGAGACGGATTTCGTCGTGGGGCTGACAAAGAGCGTCGACGAGCTGGCCGAAGAGTTCGACGCCATATTCCTCGCGAACGGGGCGGGCGCGCCTAAGTTCATGCAGATCCCAGGGGAGAACCTAAACGACGTGTATTCGGCCAACGAATTCCTGACACGTTCAAACCTGATGAAGTCTTACAGGTTCCCTGAGTTCGACACTCCCATCAAGGTGGGGAACAAGGTCGCCGTCATAGGCGCGGGCAACGTTGCAATGGACTCGGCAAGGACTGCCTTGAGGCTCGGGGAGAAAGAGGTTCATATTGTTTACCGTAGGTCCAGGGAAGAGGCTCCGGCGAGAAAGGAAGAGGTTGTCCACGCCGAGGAGGAGGGAATAATTCTGGATTTCCTCACCCTGCCCGTCAGGGTACTGGGCGATGAGAAGGGCAACGTCACCGGGATGGAGTGTATCAAGATGAAGTTGGGAGAGCCAGACGAGTCGGGCAGAAGGAAGCCGGTCCCAGTTGAGGGCTCCAACTTTGTTATTACAGTAGATATGGCCATAGACGCGATTGGGACGATGGCAAACCCTATCGTGGCGAGAAGCGCTACGGGCGTGAAGACGAACAAGTGGGGGTATTTCGCGGTGGACGAAAAGACGGGCATGACCAGCAGGGAGGGAATATTCGCTGGCGGTGACATCATCCGCGGGTCGGCTACAGTGATATCCGCCATAGGCGACGGAAAGATGGCCGCCAGGGCTATTGATAGCTATCTCTCAAAAGGAGGCAGCTTGAGAAAGGCGCCGAAAGCAAAGCGTTAGCAATTGGAAGGACCTAAAAGATATTAAATAACGGGAAAATTTCGTTTTTTTCTAAAACAAAAATCTAAAAATACTCGTAAGCCAAGTTGTAATGGGCGATGACGAGAAGAGGGTTACGTGAGGTAAGATGAACGGAACCTCCAGCCTGAGCCCATCTACTTCTGCAGCGGTACCTCGAGCACCATCAGGTCGCGCGCGATGACGGTTGCGGGAAATATCTTCTTTGCCTGCTCGAGGAGGACTGAGTCGTCGTCGTAACGGGGACTGACGTGCATGAGCACCAGTTGCTTAACTCCCGCGCGTTTGGCGACCTCAGCCGCCTTGCTCGGGTTCGAGTGGGAGTTCTCATCCGCCTTATCGGCCAGCTCATCAGCGAGCGTGCAGTCGTGAATCAGCACATCGGCGCCGCGTGCGAGCTTCACGATATGTTCGCTCGGTCTAGTGTCTCCCGTGTATACAATTTTTCTTCCGGGGCGCGGAGGACCCATAACGTCTTCCGGCCTCACCGTGCGCCCGTCACGTAGCTTGACGTTCAGGCCTGCTTTCAGCCGCGAGAATTCCGGGCCGCTTTTCATGTCGAGCGCCGCGGCCTTTTCGGTGTCGAAGCGCCCAGGTCGGTCGTCCTCCGTGAAAGCATAGGCGAGCGAGGGGACGGAGTGGTCGACCTCGGATGTCAATATCCTGTAGCCGTCTCGGCGGATTTCTTCCCCTGGATTCAACTCCTTTATCTTTACTTCAAAGGTTAGCGTGTAGTGAGGTATCTTGAGATAGGTTTCCAGTCGCTCGCGTTCTCCCGCGGGACAGTAGACCTCGAGCGGGGCCGTGCGGAATAGCAACGACATGGTCTGGACCAGCCCGGCTAGCCCGAGGAAGTGGTCGCCGTGGAGGTGCGTTATGAAAATTGCCGAGACTTTCATTGGGCTGAGATGGGCGAGGGACATCTGCCGTTGCGTGCCTTCTGCACAGTCGAAAAGAAGTATTTCACGGTCCCTCTTCAGGGCTATGGCCGGGATCCCGCGCTTGGCGGTTGGGATGCTGCCGCTCGTGCCCAAAAAGATGAGCTTCATGGATGTCTCAAATTAAAAGTCATTACGAAAGTTAAATAGGTGAGGTCGAGTACAAGGATTTTGCAGTTTGGTCTACTTTTTCTTGAATACGTAAATTCGCCTCGTCAGGCTCCTGTGAACTCGTTGTTCGTGTTTCTCAATCGTGCGCAACCCTGATTTCTCAGCCAGCTCATCAAGTTCAAACTCGACCGGTGACGTTATGCAGATATGCCCTCTCCTTTTTAGAACTCCCGCAATCGAGGGGAGAGCATCGCTATAGAGTTCATCAAGCTTTGCCCCGGCCGTTGAGGACTGGCGCCCGTAGGGAGGGTCGGTCGCGATCGCATCTACCTCCAAGGATGGCAGTTTGCGAGCGTCGCTGACCATCAGCTGGAAATCTGTTATCCCTTCGGCTTCAAGGTTCGACCGGGCTCCGTCGACCATATCGCGCTCTATGTCGACGCCCACCAACTTCGCGCCGATGAGACCGGCTTCGAGCAGGATCCCGCCGACGCCGCAGAAAGGATCCAGGAATGTTCTGCCTCGCGGTGTCCTGGCACGGTTAACCATGCACCTGGCCAAAACCGGCTTCAGGGTGCTGGGGTGGAAGGCGGGTCTGGAGGTGGGCCTGCGCTTCGTGAACTGCCCTCGGTCCACCGTCGCGGCCGTTATTCCAAAGACGCACTTCTCACCGGTCAGGATTCCCAATAACTTGATTTGGGGCTTGGCGAGGTCGACCTTGAAGTCGATTTCCTCCGCGATCATCCCGGCCAGTTTTTTTGAGAGTCCAATTGTATCCATTCCAGATGAGCTTCGTTTCACCCTTTCAACGTGAACTGCGAAGCTCCTGCCGTGCGGGATGAGGTCGACTATGTCCGTGCTCCCAACGGCTTCCAGCATCTCCTCCTCGGTGGCCCCGGAGGTGCAGATATGGTGGCAGATTTCCTTGGTCATGGCGAGGCGAGCTGCCAGGATTTCTGGGCTTGCCGTCGTTTCGACTATCAGGATCTGGTCGAGCTGCTCGAGAACTTTGAAGGCCCTATGTTCGGCCTTTATCGCGGCAGAAGCTTCAGCGACCGGGAGGGTCCTGTGCTCACCGGAAAGCACAAACATTAGCCTATGCATCCGTAAAACCCTACTTTAGCATATCTGCGATCAGGGGTGCGACGGAGACAACGCTCTCGTCCTTCTCGATGGTGTCAGTGGCGATGACCTGCTTAATGCCGGCGTCTTTGAGCTTTTGCCTGGCATTCCCTGACAGGACGGGATGTGCGCAGGCTACGTAGACATCGCGCGCGCCCTGTTCCTGGAGCATTTTCGCCGCCCCGATAATTGTCCCGCCCGTGCTCACGATGTCATCCACCATCACGATGTCGCGGCCTTTGACGGACAGGTTCTTGGGATAAACTATGACATTTTCCGGGGTAATTCTGCGCTTTTCCAGGTGGTAGTGCTCGGCCTTGAGTTCTAACGCGACCAGAGCGGAGCGTTTAATGGAGCCCTGGTCGGCACCGATAAATATTGGATTTTTGAGATCGAGATCTTTGAGGTAACGACCGAGCAACGGCATCGCGGTTAGGTTGAAAGCAGGGATGGAAAAGTTTCCAAGCGTTTCCTCTTGGTGGATGTCAACGGTGATTATCTCCTCTGCCCCGGATTGACTTATCAACTTGCTGATCGTGCGCAGGCTTATGGCCTCTCCGGGATTGAACCGTTTGTCCTGTCGGGTGTAGGCAAGATAAGGGATGATTGCCACGATTCGCTTCGCTCCAAGGATCTTAGCCGTGTCCAGAAGGAGCAAAAGTTCAATCAGGTTGTCGTTTTGGGGGTGGCAGGTCGACTGTATGATCGCCACCGGTTTTCTCCTGAGATCGGCGTCTATTCTCCCATAGAGCTCTCCGTCAGGGAAGTGCCTTATCTCGGCGTTTACAAGTTCGGCTCCCAGCAGACTGGCAACTTGAGCAGAGAGCTTCGGCGATGCGGAACCAGATATAATTATCATGTCATCACCTGCCAAATTCTTTAACACGGCGGTTTATTTAATGGTAATTGGTGGCCCCCATGTGGCGTGTTTTCAGGCCTGATGCAGTCAATGTGCTTCGGGACGACGAGGCGAGGCTGGCATTGCCCCGCTACTTCGCCGTCATGGAGGACAGACTCCCCGCCCGCTTCCAAGTTTGCAAGCGCGTGGGGGTTGATATGGATGGCTCGGCAACGGATGGCGAGCTCTGGAAAGCCCATGGTCAAGGATTGCTGGCGTTCCGCAAATTGCTCGTCGGTATGGATGGCAGAGAGGTCAAGCTTGAAAAATTAAAAAAGCCTGAATTCTCACTTTTGGATTTGAAAGTTGAATTGGCGCGGCGGATTCTGAAGTCATGCCACTTCTGTGAGCGCAGGTGTGAGGTCGACCGGACGGCAGGAAAAACTGGAGTGTGTGGGGTTGGCGAGAAATCGCAGATATCCTCGGAGTTCATGCACCACGGTGAGGAGCCGGAGCTCGTGCCCAGCTACACAATTTTTTTTAACGGCTGCACGTTCAAGTGCCAGTATTGCCAGAACTGGGACATCTCACAATACCCTGAAGGAGGCGTCGAAGTTTCACCACAGACTTTGGCTAGGTTGATTGCAAGTGCTAGGAAGGAAGGTGCGCGAAATGTTAACTTCGTCGGTGGTGAGCCAATTCCAAATTTGCACACTATTTTAGAGACACTGAACTTATGTGAGGCAAATATTCCTAGCGTGTGGAATTCAAACATGTTTTTATCGCAGGAATCGATGGAGTTGCTATCCGGCACTCAAGATGTTTATCTGGCCGATTTCAAGTACGGCAACGATAAATGTGCCCAGCGTTACTCAAAGGTTCAAGGATACTTTGAGGTCGTGGCGCGCAACCACAAATTGGCACTCGCCGATGCCGAACTGATTATCAGGCATCTCGTTCTACCATCAAACATCGAATGTTGCACTCGCAAGGTCTTGGGATGGATAGCGGAAAATCTTGGAAAAAGCGTCAGAGTTAATCTTATGGATCAGTATCGTCCTGAGGCCAAAGCGCACGAGTATCCGGAGATTTCACGCGTGTTAAAGTTAGAGGAATTCAAAAAAGCCGTTGAAATAGCTCGCGAAGCCGGTTTGGAAAACGTGATAACTTAATTACCTCAATTTAAAAGTGAATCACATGGAAATACATCAAATCGGCGGCTTGGGCTTCGACTCGAACATATACTTGATTATCGACGAAGTTGTAACTCTCATCGACTCGGGAACCGGTAAGAATTTCAAAATCGTCAAGCAGAATCTGAGCGAGTTCGGCCTGAAGCCCAGCGATATCAAGCTTCTCATAAACACCCACTGCCACTTCGATCATACTGGAGGCAATATGGATTTCCTGAAGGCGGGTTGCGAGGTAGCGATTCACGAGTCTGAGGCGGATTTGCTCCGAAGGGGGGATAGGTTCGTCACCATGGCCAATTTTTTCGGCGAGGATTTAGAACCTATCGAGGTTGCGCGCGAGCTGCGTGGAGGCGACCGGGTAAGTCTCGGAAAGGCCTTGCTTGAGGTAATCCACACGCCTGGACACACCCACGGTGGCATATGCCTTCATGAGCCCAATCTCGGAGCGCTCTTCTCGGGCGACACGGTCTTTTGTGGTGATGTCGGTCGGACGGACCTGCCGACTAGCAACGGCAATGAACTTACACGTTCTTTGCGAAAGCTAGCAGGACTCAAGTTGGAAAGCTTGTATCCTGGACACGGTCCGTTTGCCGAGAAAGACGCGCACGAACAGATATTGGCGGCGATTGAAATTTCCGGTTAGCACAGATAATTTTTCAGATAAAAAAGTAATATTTACTGTTGGTTCAGATGGGCGCTCGGGAAGTCCTAAATAAGCTCAAGTGGGGCGGCAAGAACCAGCTCGGCAGCGTCAGAGTCACTATCATACACAGAGGTGCCCCAGGCGACAGGCGCGTTGTCAAGGGCGATGAAATACTTGAACTGGGCCACGGTTTCATGCGCGTGATGTCCCCCGACGGCGAAGTTTATATTCCCTACCACAGGGTCACGCGAATCGAAATTGGCGGGAGATCGAGGTACGAGAAAGTCTGATTTTGGCACAAGATTTTTAAACCAACTTAAGATTTTTTAGCCAACTTGGGCAGACTATAGCCACGCCACTGTTTCCTCGCCTTGTCCAGCATTTCTTTGGGAGGCAGGGCCATGTCAGGATATTTGAACTTACGCGTAGCGTCTATCAGCATCTTGGAACCGTGTCCTTTCTTTTCCAGCGGGATCGATGGGTCTAGCGGGTTCGCCGCAGCGTCTGAAACTACTTGCACGTCCCTGTCCGGCTGGACGCAGGTCGCCACCCTCCATTCCACGTCTCCCGGGTCCAAAATGTCGCAATCGTCATCGACCACGATTATTTGTTTGAACGCCAGTGGGTAAGCTATCCAGCAGGCCTGGGCGACTGTGAGCACGTGTCCGGGATAAAGCTTCTTGATCCCCACGACGAGGTGTTCTATTGCGGAAGTCTCCCTGATGCATACGTCAGTCACTCCTGGAACACCGGCGCCTTTGAGCTTGCCCTTGAGAAAAGCTTCCATCGAAACATCCCTTAGCACGTTCCCCTCGTTGGGCGCCTTTTGTTGCAGGAGAAGCTGGTATATTGGTTCGTTCCTGAACGTGATTGCTGTGACGTCGATCTCAGGATCGGTGCCCCTTTCGCCCATGTAACCGTAAAATTCTCCGAACGGTCCCTCTGGTTCCACCCTTTTTGGTGAAACTATTCCCTCTATCACGATTTCTGCATCCGCGGGCACTTGTAAGTCCACAGTTTCGCATTTCGCGACCTTTAACGGGGATTTTGCCAGCCCTCCAGCAATGGTCAGCTCATCCACTCCAAATGGTATTTTTGCCGCCGCCGACATGTGCACCACCGGAGGCACTCCAATCACTATCGCGATTTCCATAGGCTTGTCCATTTGCCTGTGCTTGAAATAAATTATTCCTCCGTCGTGGGGCGGCTCAATGTGTAACCCGAGCTTATTCTTGCCTTTCACCATGCATCTGTAGATCCCGACATTTTGCACCGCAGTTTCAGGGTCTTTAATTAGGACACAACCAGACGCGATGTAGGGCGCCTCGTCCTTTTGCGGGGTATAGACGGCATGAGGCAGGAGGTCGAGGTCGACTTCATCCCCAGTAAGGACGTTTTCTTTACAGGAAGCTTGGTCGACGAGTTCTGGCGACAAGGGATAGCTGAGTGCCGAATACCACCTTTCATCTATCCCCTCAACAGTGCTTTCGAGCCCGAGGGCATACATGTCGCGGGATGCGAAAGCGTTTATCATGACGCGATTTTTAAACCCCTTCACGTTTTCGAACAGTATCGCGTATCTTCTCTGAGGAGGGAGGTTCATGACGTTTCTTGCTATGCAGCTTATCTCCCAGTCCTTGTCCACCGGCGCCTTTACCCTTTTGAGCTTATCGTTGTTCTCCAGTTCTTTTATAAATCCTCTAAGGTCAATCATGGTTTTAATTAAATTTGGGGTTATTTAAATCGCTTATATGCAGAACCCTTAAAATTAGCTGTACTATCCTTTAATAGTTGCAGTTACCCTTTCAGATCTCTGAAGTACACCTCCGCTGGAATCTGGTAATCCAAGGCCTGATGGATTCTCTCGTAGTTGTAGTATCGGAGAAACGCCCCGAGTGTCTTGTAC
>JBDRCL010000105.1:0-4853 GCA_043821745.1 Methanobacteriota archaeon
CAACGGTGTGACGGAAATACTAAACTCAAACCAGTTGGGGTTGTTCAACAAGGCTCGCGATTATGCCCGTGCCGGTATAAAATATTTTTACATGGATGTCGAAAAAAACGTTGATAAATTTATCCGCATTTACCGAAAGATTCTGAATTTTGAGCAATTCGACGACAGCAAAATAAAGAAAGGATACACAACCGGGCATTTTAGCAGGGGAGTTCGTTAATCAATTGGTTGGGCATCTTGACCCATCTCAGGTTTCAAAGATATTTAACGTGACTTTTTGGCTTTGTAAATAAAAAATAATGAAACGACAAGCAATGCCGCCCCAATAGCGGCAAATATTGATTTGTCCAGAAGAGACAGGACCCTGAAGCCCGCCTGCCAGATCAACACCGCTCCGAGAATTACGAGTATAGGCATATATGTCATAGAGGTTTTCGCCTTGAACTTTAGCTCAAAGTAGTTTCCAATAAGAGGCAGGTAGGATATCGTCAAAATAATCCCCACGACTAACATCGCCAAATCTATTTCAATGGAACTGCCAGAAAGGCTGGAACCCTCCAACAGTATGAAAATACCGATTGCAAGAAATATAACAGCTAGAGCTGGCCGTTTCACATGCCCACCTTGATAAAATATGAACCTAGTTATTTAAAGTTGAAATAGTATCTTCCAGACGAGGAAGTGAAAGGGTGAGGGTCGCAGTACTTTTTACGGGGGGCAAAGACTCAACTTACGCCGCTTACAAGGCCCTAAAAGACCGTTTGAGCGTGAAGTATCTGCTTACGATGGCACCGAAAAACCCTTATTCTTGGATGTTCCATTCCGTGAACATCGACATCACAAAATATCAGGCCGAAGCAATGGGAATCGAACAACTGATGCGTCCTACACTTGGCGAAAGGGACAGGGAACTAGAGGACCTCAGGGAGGCCATAGCTGCCGTGAGGAATAGCATTGACGGGGTGGTCCATGGAGGTATAGCCAGCTCTTACCAGAGAAGCAGGATAGATCTTATCTGTAAGGAACTCGGCTTGAAGCCGATCGCTCCACTGTGGGGGCGCGACCCCATCGAACTACTGCGCGAGATGATAAACGCTGGATTCGAAACCATCGTCACAAGTGTCGCGGCCCAGGGTTTTGACGAAAGCTGGCTAGGTAGAAAACTCGACGAAAGCGCGATTCAAGAATTGGCCAAGCTGAACATAAAATACGGGATAAATCCAAGCGGCGAAGGAGGGGAGTATGAGAGCTTCGTCCTCAATGCACCTTTTTTCAAAAATCGCATCAAGCTCACCGAGGTTGAACGTGTCTGGAAAGATACAAACGGATATCTACTTATCAAACGAGCAAAGTTTGTGGAGAAGTGAACCATGACGACAGCCCTGGTCTACTCTGAAAAATACATCGAACACAACCCTGGTTGGGAGCACCCTGAACGTCCGGAGCGCTTAAAGGCTATAGTCGCTGGCCTCAAACGTGTAAACCTCTGGACATCACCAAATATCCAAGTAGTTGGCCCCAAGCCAGCAAAGCGTGAAGACATCGAGCTAGCCCACGATCCTGAATACGTTTCCCTTGTCGAGAGGCTTAGCGCGGTGGAAAACCCAATCGACGGGGATACACCAGTACAAAAAAATACCTTCGAACTGGCCCTGCTCGCAGCGGGCGGCTCCATAAAAGCCGGTGACATGGTGATGTCAGGCGAGGCTAAAAACGCGTTCGCGCTCGTGAGACCGCCTGGGCATCATGCCTGCAGGGGCCACGGTGGAGGCTTCTGCTACTTCAACAACATCGCGATAATGATAGAGCGACTTAAAAGAGACTTCAAGCTGAAACGAATATTCGTGCTGGATTTCGACGCCCACCACGGAAACGGCACACAGGACATATTCTACGAAGATCCAAGCGTGCTCTACATGTCGCTGCATCAACATCCACTGACACTATACCCCGGGACCGGCCTACCTGAGGATACGGGAGAAAGTAAGGGTAGAGGGCTCAAGGTCAACGTGCCCATGCAGCCTGGCAGCGGGAACATTGAGTACGCCGAGGCTATGCGAGATATCTTCGTGCCGCTTTGCGAGAAGTTCAAACCGGAGCTATTCGCGGTTTCAGCCGGATTCGACGCCCACTTCGACGACCCCCTGACAGGTCTGCGGCTCTCAACCGAAGCTTTCGGCTGGCTGGCCGGCTTCGTCTTGGACCAAGCCGAGAAATGGAGCAATGGCAGGGCTGTATTCCTTCTCGAAGGAGGTTACGACCTCGAGGCCCTCTCTGGAGGCGTCAACAATGTGGTCAAGGCGATGCTGGGTGAGAAGTTCAACGCACCAACTGAAGCCAGACACTTGAAAGTAGTCGACGAAGTCAAACTGGCCCTATCGGAAAAATGGTCTATTTGAGTCGTCAGCCGCCCAGCTCACGCGCTATCTGCTCCACGACCTCGACAAATTTCTTTATTTCTTGCTCGAGGTTGAAGTAGTGGACCGAGGCGCGAGCCGTGCCGTTGATCTTGAGGTGACGCATTGTCGGTTGAGCGCAGTGATGACCCGAGCGGACGGCAATTTTGGCCAACTCGTCAAGCATGGAAGCCACATCGTGAGGACCGAGTCCCTCTATGTTAAAGCTGACAACACCTCCACGCCGCGCCAAATCGCACGGACCGTATATCTCGACCTGCCCGATGTTGCCAATTTTCAGCATGAGCTCAGTTAAATTTCTCTCACGCTCAGCAACTTTTTCGATCCCTATCTCCATAACGTACTCGCAGGCCCTGCCCAAGCCGATAATCCCCGGGATGTTCGGAGTGCCCGCATCGAACATCTGAGGTGGTCCAATCAACTTTGAGCTGTGCGGTCCGACATCCTCGACAATCCCCCCACCCGTCAAAAGGGGCTCAAGCTCGGAAATCCTGCCCTCGCTCGCGTAAAGGAATCCAGTCCCCTGGGGACCAAGCAGTCCCTTATGGCCAGGTGCTGCCAGAAAATCGCAACCCATATTTTGAACGTCGACCGGTATGTGCCCGACCGACTGGGCGGCGTCAATCAGGCAAAGTATCCCGCGTTCCCGGGCTAGCTTTCCGATCTCCTCAACAGGCTGAATGCTCCCCATGGCGTTGGAAACATGATGGATAGCAATCAGACGCGTGCTTTTGTCAATCGCCGCCTCGAACTCTGAAGGTTCAAGCAGACACTCCTTTGAACTCCCTACCACCTCCAGCTTCACGCCGCGCTCACGCTCCAAGCGCTGCCAAGGAAGCAGGTTGCTGTGGTGCTCAAAAAGCGAGGTTATTATTTTGTCGCCCTTTTTCAAACCCACCCCTTGAGCAACGATGTTTATCGCCTCGGTCGTATTTTTCGTGTAAGCAATTTCCTCGGCCTTTGCATTTATCACCCTGGCAATCTTTTCCCGTACCGACTCGAACTCGTCCGTCGCGCGTTTGGTGGCACGATGCAACCCTCGCCCGATGCTCGCGCTGTATTCGTGATAGTAATCGAGCATCGCCTCAATGACAGGTTCTGGAGTTGGCGTGGTCGCAGCGTTGTCAAGGTATATGATTCCGGTACGTAGAAACGGTATATCCGATCTGACTTCATCAACACCCTTTGCCAAGCTCCCAACTCCAATGTGTAAGTTGAACTCCAAGGCTAAATTTATAATGCTGGCCTTTAATCTGTGTTCCAACCCCGCCGGCGTATCAGCTGAAGCCTTTTTAGAACAATGCCACTAGATTAGCCGTAGCTTCAAACCAGCGCTTACAAAAGACGGGTAACGCCAGTCACTTGAACGTTTCCAACACCCGGTATGCTCGCGAGTTCACCCTCAAGCGGATCAGTGCCACCTGCTGCGTCCTCTATGACAGCAACTATATTTAGGGCTTCTATGCCAAAGGCTATGGGCTCCCTGGAAACGGAGTGAACCTTGACGCGTTCTCTGACTTTGACCTCGAGATTTTTCAGGTCAACTTCGGTACCCTCCGGCATAACCCGTAAAGTCACAGCAACTTCAGCCATACTAACACCTCACGGCCCCGTGAACCCGCAATTAGGACAACGATATGAGTTGCTCAGTCGCCTGCACTTGGCGCATCGCAGGATCTCGACTGCCCCACAGCTGGGGCACGGGAAGCGGACTACCACCCCGCCCTGAGCTATATCCCGGTTACAAGACGTGCATACGTTCGACATAATCTCGCCATTACCGTTGGTTTCAACAGCTATAAAAACTTTTCACGCCATTAAATTAAATCCCCGGAGCGGGATTGGTAAATGGGCCCGTAGTCTAGTCTGGATAGGACACAAGCCTGCGGAGCTTGTGACCGGGGTTCAAATCCCCGCGGGCCCGCCAAGAATTACTCGATAAAATATTCTTGAAGATGAAATAAGTACTAAATTTTTATCTGCGATGGTTGTTTTAAACCGAGGGAAGTATTTTAGAAAGGTGAACACCTTGGATGAGGCCCTAAAGCTGATAACTCTATTGATCTTTGCATCGTGCTACGGGTTAGCGATATCCAGGAAGTTCAAGCTCGCGTATATTGGGCTCTTATCTGCTTTTCTTGTACTGGCGCTGCTCCTGCCGACTAATGCGCTAACGCCCCAGCAGGCGTTAAACTCCGTGAAGTGGGACGTGCTCGGAATATACTGGGGCTTTATGATGCTCTCCATAATATTCTCGGAGAGCGGGGTTCCGAAACATCTGGCCAGGCACATACTACACAGAACAAGGAACGAAGGAGTGGCTCTCCTCGCCCTCTGTGGCATAACTGCTTTCCTGTCCAGTTTTCTGGAAAACGTGGGCGTGATCTTAATAATGGCCCCGATTGCAATAGAAGTTTCAAGGAAGACCAAATCCTC
>JBDRCL010000106.1:0-2698 GCA_043821745.1 Methanobacteriota archaeon
AACCGTTGCTCGTGCTTTGGCCAATCTTGTGAAGCATCAATGTAACGGTAACACCCTTCAGCGGATCCTCTACTTCCACGTAGTACGTGCTGATTCGCTCTTGTACGATGTGGTAATTGAGCTAATACTACCCCGATGGTCACGTGGCGCGGTCAATATTGATGTGCGAGGGATCGAGGTAGCTTTAAGGAAATGGATTGAAGAGGGGAAGACATCAGGTGTCTGGAGTGATTACACTATTCGCCGGGTAGCGCAGGGGGTGCTCTCGACACTTCGCGATTTCGGCGTCCTCCAAGGCGCGGTCAATAAACGTATCGGCCCAGCTTACTTGTCCGTTCAGGCCTTCGCCTATATCGCGTTTTACCTGGAACAACACCGACCATTAGGGAAAAAGCTAGTTGATCTGATCGATTGGAGTATATTCTTTCTACCCCGGGAAGGGGTGGAACGCTTTTTCTTGGAAGCTCACCAGCATGGTTTGCTTGAGTACCACGTTGCGGGGAGCGTTACTCGATTGACTTTTCCAGCAACTACTCTTGAGGAGTATACGAATGTCCTTACTCGGTGAACGAATTGCTCTCCTCGAGAACGACCTGACGGCTAACCCACCTCGGGTCAGTGTTTATCGTGATCTACCGTTTGCTATTTTCAGGTATGACCCCGAGCAAGAATGGGCTCTTCGTCGTGAGGCAAAGCTGTTGGCAACACGTCTCGGAGAGACGGGGAGGAAAACCTGCATAATCCACCTGTCGGAACTCCTTTGGAGTGCCATAAGGGACACCGAAGGAATCGAGGCGGTTGTTGACCTCGAAAAGAATCGAGGATTTCTTACGGCTCAGGAACAGTTGACCACTTACCTATCTGATCGGGATTGGCGACCTCTGTCCGGTCTTCTGACGCAACGTCTTCAATCGTTAGTTGGATACACGGAAGTTGTCTTCCTGATGCGAGCGGCGGCGATGGCCCCAGGTATCTATTACATGTCCAAGCTGCTGGATCAAATGCAGGGGAAAACGTCCCTTAAGACAATTCTTTTCTATCCTGGCTCTATCGAGGGAACAACTGGTCTAAGGTTCATGGGACTAAAGGACCGTGACGCTTTGGGCAATTATCGAGTCAAAATCTACGGGTAACTCGAGGAGTGCATATATGGAAACGATCGGCGGTGTCCTTTCGCGAGATCTGAGTCGGAAGATTGAGGAGATCATCCAGGTAGATCAAACCGACCAGCAGTCAGTATATTCGGAGATCACAGAGTACATTGCTACAGATAGCATCCGTGATCAGTATGCTGCTCTCCTTAAGGCTATTGCGGACGCTCCCTCCGAGCTTCAGGAAAGCGTCGGTGTCTGGATTTCGGGCTTCTTTGGTTCAGGAAAGAGCTCATTCGCGAAAAACCTGGGCTATGCTTTAGAGAACAGAAACGTCTTAGGACAAGACTTCACAGTATTATTTAAACAGCAGATAGCTGATAAACGGGTCGCCAATCTAGTCGATCTTATCAATAAAAGGTTCCCAACTGAAGTCATCCTCTTCGACATTGCCAAGGAGCAGGACACTCGCCGCATCACGCAACGCATCGCCGAGTTTATCTACACAGCACTCTTGAGGGAGCTCGACTATGCCGAGGATTTCGACATTGCTGAACTCGAGATTGAGCTGGAAGCAGAAGGCAAATTGGAACAGTTCATCACCAAATGCAAGGATATTCACGGGCAGGATTGGCGCATCGTTCGTAAAGGCGCTCAACGCCTATCTCGGGCGAGTGCAATCTTGCAGGTACTTGATGCTGCTACCTATCCTGACGCTGACTCGTGGGCTCATACGCAACGCAGTCACGACGCCCCGATCAGTGTTAGCAAAGTGGTCAGCCGCACCTTCGAGCTTTTTGGGCGTAGGCGTCCAGGGAAGGCTCTTGTATTTGTCATCGATGAGGTTGGCCAGCACGTGGCCAGGAGTGGCGATAAGATTGAAGATCTGCGAGCCACAATCGAGGAGTTCGGCAGAGTTGGTCGGAACTTGTTAAAGGTAAAAAAGATACTAGCACCGTGCTGGATCGTTGTGACTTCCCAAGAAAAACTGGACGAGGTTGTGGCCGCCATCGACTCTAAGCGCGTCGAGCTGGCAAAACTACAGGATCGGTTCCGTTATCGTGTTGACCTCGCACCATCGGATATACGCGAGGTGGCCACCCGGCGAGTTCTAGCAAAGAAGGCTGAGGCAGTTCCGCTTCTCCGGAAGCTCTATAAAGGTAACCAAGGATCTCTGAATGCTGCGCTTCGTCTTGAGCGTACCTCCCGCCGGACGGACATCGGCGAAGAGGATTTTATTCAATTCTACCCATACCCACCGCATTACATCGACATCTGCATTAGCATAATGTCTGGAATTCGGCTTCAGCCGGGTGCCCCGGGGCATCTTGGCGGGAGCAACCGTACAATTATCAAGCAGGCCTACGAGAGGCTTGTTTCCAATCGGACGAACCTCGCCGAATGTCCAATTGGCACCCTGGTCACATTGGATCGGGTGTATGAGCTTGTTGAGGGCAACTTATCAAACGAGCGGCGAACTGACATGCACGAGATCAGTGAGCGATTTAAAAGTGAGCAGGACAAGCAATGGACGCTACGGGTTGCAAAGACGATATGCCTTTTAGAGTTTGTACGGGATCTGCCTCGAACGGAAGCGAACATCGCTG
>JBDRCL010000107.1:0-5570 GCA_043821745.1 Methanobacteriota archaeon
GGAGCAGCATTACGATAAGCATAGAAATTACATATCGTGATTTTTTGTTTTTGTTTGATCTGGCAAGGATTCTCGTCGCTGGGGTCGTGCTCGGGCTCATCGTCGGCAAGCTAGTTTTGCGCAGCCCTTGCCAGATTGAGAGGTTACGGCCCAGATATTGGCGCGCTTCCATCAAGAAGATGAAACGCATGCAATGGGTCAAGCTTATTACTGTAGCGCTCTGGGTGGCAGCCGCCTCGCTCATCATCTCATCAGTATTGGGGGCCTTGCTGCAACAGGCAGAGATACAGGTGGTGTCTCCTGAGGAGTATCCTTTCACATCGATGGAGCGCGACTATCCTCTGCTTGTCCTCCTGGCGGTAAACATACTGCCGATATTCGAGGAGTGGGTCTTCAGGGGCGTGATAATAGACGAGATGATTCGCTGGCGCAGGTCGAAGTCTCTTGCCGTCGTAGTTTCGGCGCTACTGTTTACAGTTTTCCACCTCTCAAACCCGGGCACCTATCCGGCACTCGTTGTCACCATGTTACCGGCCAGCTTGTTGCTCGGCGTCTGCTACCTCTACACAGGGTTGGGCGGGGCAATAGTGGCCCATAACTCCTACAACACTTTTCTGGTGATCGTCGGCGCATTGATGAGGTAGCTGCCTCCGGTGCGGGAATCATCTCAAAAATTCCAACTTTAAATTGTCTCATTACTCATTAATTCTGGGAGAGCTGTTGGGAGTAAAGGTTGTAAAGTGGAACGGCGAAGTTGAGGAGTTCCAGCCCAAAAAGATAATACGGACCCTTCGTAGAGCTGGCGCGAGCAGAGAATTGGCCAATAAGATCGTCAAAAAAATTGAGGGAAGCCTTTACGACGGGATAACCACCAAGGAAATTTTGAGTCGCGTTAAATTCCTGATTCCCAAGGAGGAAAGACGTGTAGCGCTGCGTTACGATCTCAAAGGAGCAATAATGCGCCTTGGTCCGGCCGGTTTCGCTTTCGAAAATTTCATCTCAGAAATCCTCGAAAACTACGGTTACAGGACCAAGCTGAGGAGCATAGTCAAGGGCAGGTGCGTTCGTCACGAGATTGACATAATAGCTGAGAAGACAAACGGCGGTTTTGTGAGGATCATGATCGAGTGCAAGTTCCGCAACACGTCTGGAGGTTCAGTCGATCTCAAGGACGCTCTCTACACATATGCGCGCTTTTTGGACCTGAACGAGGCCAATGACTTGAGCAATGGCGATAAGTTCGATGAGGTTTGGCTTGTGTCAAACACCAGCGGCTCTTCGGATGCGACGAAGTATGCGAATTGCAGAGGGATGAAACTCCTTTGCTGGAGATACCCCCGAGGCATGGGTTTGGAGAAAATGATTGAGGATAAAAAACTATACCCAGTAACGATACTTCTCTCTGTTGACAAGGACGCTTTAGAAAAATTATTTTCGGCAGGTTTAATGCTCGTGAAAGATTTGGTGGAGCACGACATAGGCTACTTAAGCAGAACCGGGCTTAGGATGTCGAAACTTAGAAGGATGATATCCGAGGCCGAGCAATTGATTGGCAAACCGGAAAGCCTGTAGTTCTCGTTCGAAGAGGATGGAGTATTTTCAGCTACTTTATATGTGCGGCTGCGATTGCTTGTCCCGTCGAAATGCATCCGTCACCCGGCGGCAGGGTTTCGTGCCGAACGAACGTTAACCCGGCTCTTTCCACTTCCCTTTGCATGGCAATAGTGATTGCCCTGTTGCAGAACACACCACCTGAACCACCAACAGCAGTTATGCCCTTTGATTTTGCCACATCAATCGCGATTGAGCTCAAACCGCGCGCCACCGCCAATTGTGCGGCGGCCGCGATGTGTTTACGCGGCACTCTATTTTCAAGCGCAGAGAGGATTTCAATCAGCAATTTCGACGTGTCCATAATCATCTTTCCATCTAAACTTCCCACCACGGGATCTAGCTTCACCATCCCCGCGTCTCCCGTATTTGCCGCTGCTTCCAGCGTTATCGCAGGCTCTCCCTCGTAGGTCCTTTCGCTGCATATTCCCAATAGGCAAGAAATCGCGTCGAGGACCCTTCCGCATCCGCTGGTATGGAAGACGTTGAGATTTCGCTCAAGCTGGCGGAGTACAACCCCGCGCTCACGCGCTCCACGCTTGAAGCCGTCTTTGCAGTACTTCTCTAGGATGTGGTCGAGCTTGGCGCGTTCCAGCTGCCCCCAGAGCATTCCCGCCACCATGCGGGCGGGATGGACTGCGGCGATGTCTCCACCGGGCATAAGCTGCTTCTTGAGTCCGCCAATATGCTCAAATGAGTCGAAGTGTGTTACCATTACTTCCCCGCCCCAGGCTGTGCCGTCTGTGCCATACCCCACGCCGTCCGCCGCGATACCAACGATTTCTTCCAAGCCGTGCTCTTCCATTAACGAGCAGAGATGGGCGTGGTGGTGCTGGACCGGGACAGTCTTCGCACCGAGTTTTTTTGCCATGCGCGGGGCGATTCGAGTCGTTGAATATTCAGGATGTAAGTCGTGGGCCACGATATCCACCTCTTTGACGTTCAGCAGGTGCAGTAGTTGCCCAGCGACTTCCTGCATGTAATCCAGCGTCTCGAACTTCGTGGTGTCCCCTATGTGCTGGCTGACGAAGCATCTGTCGCCAAGGAGCAAAGACACGGTGACGTTCAGGTCGCCGCCGATCCCCAGCACGCTTCGGTCGCTGCGGAAGTGGAGTTTCAAGGGTTCTGGCACGTAGCCTCGTGACCTCCTCAGGAAAGCCGGTTTTCCATCGATGAGCTTCACAACCGAGTCGTCGCATCTGTTGACGATTGCCCTATCATGCAGCAGGAAATAGTCGACTTTACCCTGCAGCTTTGCCATCACCTCGTCGTTGTCAACTATCATGGGCAGCCCAGAGACGTTGGCGCTAGTCATGATGTAGGTTGGTTCTTTGCCTTCGTCCATGATGAGGTGATGTATTCCCGAATACGGCAGCATGACGCCCACCGAGTCGAGCCCCGGCCCGATGAGTTCGGAGAGGTTGTAGTCTGGTGAGCGCTGGAGGGCGACGATTGGCCTGCGATAAGAGGTTAGCAACTCGGCCTCTGCTTTGCTCACTTCGGCGAAACTCTTCGTGGTTTTCAGGTCCTTCGACATAATCGCGAACGGCTGATGAGGGCGTTTGAAAGCGTTTCTCAGCCCGATAATCGTGTCGTCGTCAGTTGTGTTTGCTGCTATGTGGAAGCCGCCCACGCCCTTTACCGCGATTATCTTTCCTTCGTCGAGCAAGCGTGCGGCTTCATTTATTGGGTCAGCGACTTTGATTTTGCCGCGGGGGCCATAGAGGTCCATTTTAGGGCCGCACACCGGGCAGGCGGTCGGCTCAGCGTGGTATCTTCTGTCGGCCGGATTCTTGTACTCGCGCATGCAGTCGTTGCAAAGTGGGAAGGCCTTCATCGAGGTTCTGGGGCGGTCGTATGGGAGTTCCTCGATGACGGTGAAACGCGGGCCACAGTTGACGCAGGTTATGAACGGGTAGTTGTAGCGGCGGTCCTTTAGGTCGCGCATCTCCCGCAGGCAGTCGTCGCAAAGCGCTAGGTCCGGCGGCACCACGGAAGGGAAGCCAAGGCTAGTCCGTTCGCTTTGTAGTACGCGGAAGATTGTGAACTCATCTGTTGAAGATTTCCAAGCAACCTTGACGTCGTCGATTCGGGACAGTGGTGGGTTTTCGGAACGGATTGATGCGATAAAATTTTCGAGCGGAAGTTTCTCTCCCTCGGCGATTATTTGAACTCCTGCGTCACCCATGTTTCTAACAAAACCAGTCAGCCCCAAGCGCGTCGCGAGCCTGTAGATGAATGGGCGAAATCCTACACCTTGGACAATACCCGTCACGGCTATTTCGACTCGGGCGCGCATTTTTCCACCAAGTTACCGAAGATTTAGGTTTGGCAACGTTTAAAACGACACCTGTTCTCTCCTAAGGTCAACAGGAGGTGTTTAATAGCTACTCGATTCCAAATCGCTTGCACTGGTCGTCGACGACTTTTTGAATCCCGGCGATATCTTGTTCCGTAAGGTGTCTGAACCGCCCCTGCGTCTTTAGATAGTCCACGACAGGCTTCCTCTTGGGCGGTTTGAACGTGACGTTTATCTTACCACCCTCACTCTCGTAGAGCACCCAAGCACCAGTGAGTACAGCTAGGCGGGAGATTTCTATTGTCTTGTCGCCCTTTATTCTCCAGCCAGGGACGCAAGGCGCGTGAACTTGAACGTAGGTTGGACCTTTGATTGAGGCGGCTTTCTTAATCTTCTTCTCAAAGTCAATCAGGTAGGCTACAGAAGCGGTTGCAACGTACGGAGCGCCGTGAGCGATCATTATGGCGGGTATGTCTTTCTTCTGGCGGTCCTCGCCCTTCTTGACCTTTCCGACTGGGGTCGTGGTGGTCCAGGCGCCGAACGGCGTCGCGCCGCTGCGTTGTATACCTGTGTTCATGTAGGCCTCGTTATCATAACAGATGTAGAGCACGTCCTCGCCGCGCTCCATGGCGCCGGAGAGCGCCTGCAGTCCTATATCCGCGGTCCCACCGTCACCGGCTATGGCGACAGATTTCACGTCGTTTTTGCCTAGGGCCTTTAGCGCCCTTGAGACTCCAGAAGCTACAGCAGCGGCATTCTCGAACGCGACGTGTATCCATGGGACTCTCCAAGCCGTCTCTGGGTAGGGTGTTGAGATAACCTCCATGCAACCCGTGGCCTCGCTCACGATGACGTTTTTGCCGAGCGCTTTTAGCGCGTGTCGTAGCGACAAGACGCACCCGCACCCGGCACAAGCTCTGTGCCCAGGCGCAATGAGTTCCACATCCGAAATATCCTTCATTATTAGTCCCCCTCAACTAGTTTCTCCTGAAGCCCCAACCACCGTACCCTTTCCTCGACCTTGCCGGTTTCAGCGGCTTCCCTCGCCTCGCTAACGGCTTGTTCAAGTTGATGAGAGGTAACGTCCCTTCCGCCGAGGCCGCATATGAAGTTCATCATTATCGGCTCATGCTCGACGTTGACGAACGATGCAGCGGTGTCGAGGAAAAGCCCTCCCGCGTGCCCGAGCGAGATGTCCTTCTCAAGAACTGCGACGGCCTTGGCGTGCCCTATAGCATCTATCAGTTCCTTGACCGGGAAAGGCCTGAACGATTTCAACTTCACCAAGCCCACCTTTTCGCCGCGCTTCCTGCAAGAGTCCACTATGTCTTTCGAGCTGCTGCTGAGCGAGCCCATGGTGAGAATGATGACTTCAGCGTCGTCGCTGTAGTATCGCTCCAAGACACCGTATCCCCTCCCGAAGCGCTTTTTGAACTCCCTGTCGACCTCAGCGATTTTTGCAATCGAGTCGTTCACGGCTTTGTTCAGGAGGTATCTGAACTCTGTGTAATACTCGGGAACACCAACAGCTCCGATGGTGACGGGCTTCTCTGGGTCCAGCGGGTAGGGGTAGTTGTACTTTGGCAGGAACGCGTCGACGTCTGCCTGCTCAGGACAGTCGACAGGTTCGACAGTGTGCGAGAGTATGTAGCCGTCGTAG
>JBDRCL010000108.1:0-5577 GCA_043821745.1 Methanobacteriota archaeon
ACAAGGCTCTCGGGCTGAGCTACCAGAGGGACGGCGTCAGGCTGAGGGAACGCCTGGAGAAGAAATTTGCCCCCTGAGCCTCTCCAGGAACTGTTTCGCCGTCAGGACATCGATTAAACGTTTGACCTCCTCCCAGTGAAAGGCCTTATCGCCCGTCAGTATGGATTCGGCCCCGGATTTCACTGCTGCGGCCAGAATGGGTGCATCCTTGGCGCTAATCAAATGTTTGAACCGTTCGACCTCATCGCTGGTAGGCTCCGCAATTTGAGCAATTTTAGACCAGCTCTCGACGACGGTTTCGGAGAGGGACGCTTTCAAACCGAATTTCTCGACGAGGGCCCTCTTCGTCTCCTCGACAACCTGCTTCGAAATGACGAGCTTGATTTTTCCGTCAAGGGCGAGCTCCAGCACTTTCGCCTCGTTTCCCCTGTAGAGCAAGCCCGATATCAGCACGTTCGTGTCCACGAAAACCTTGGGCGGCATCGGGCTACTTCCGGAGCTCCTTTACCGCCCTTTGCACCATCGCCCTCGTTATGCCCGCCTTCCTGGCGGCCTTCCTGAGCTCCTCCGTCAGTGCCATGATGGATTCCCGCTGAAGTTTTTTGACCACGATGGCGCCTTCGGCCTCCTCGACCACCAGGTAGTCCCCCTCGGAAATTTTCAGGTCGGCCCTGATGTCCGAGGGCAGGGTTATCTGCCCGCTTCGTGTCATCTTCACTATCTCAACCGCCATAAAGCTCACCATAGTAATTTACTAGATTTTTCTATTTATATCTATTCGATTGCAACAGGGGACAACCCATTTTGCGGGAACGTCTGGGGAAAAATTGGCCCTCTAGCCTCCATTCCATCCGCCGGGTAAATTTTGAAAGACCGCAGCGATGGGTTAGATTACTAGGTCAGCTCTATTATAAAAACACAACACATGATGGAAGAATACAACATCAACTGGACCACGAGCCGCACCGCCTCTGCAAAGCAACGATTAACCTAACCTATAAAAAAATATAAGTTTGGTTGATTGCGCTTTGAATGGTGAAATTTCACTTCTTCCCCAGGAACGTCTGCCCCTCGGTCTCCTTCAGCTTCGCCGGCAGGTACTCGTTGACCATCAGCGTGCTCATCCGTCTGTCATTCTTGGAATTCCATGGTAAAATTATCTTCTTTAGGATCTATGCTGAGTCTTGCCTTCCATTTTTTGACGAAATCCATGCCAATGATATTCGGAAATCGATATACTCCCTTTTCCAACCATAACTTTCTCGGAAGGTCAGGTTCTAGAACGTATAGTTTTTCATGTTTTATGGGGTGTCTTTTTCCGCCTTCGTCGATGAATATGAGTTCAGCATTTTTGGCGACTCTTGGAACGAACTTAGCTCCCCCCAAACCGATTGATGTTAGTCTCTGGTCTCGGTTGAGATTTTTAAAGGATATCTGAAATCTTTCCGCGTCCCTCGTTGATAGCGCCGTGAATGGGGATCCAGTGTCAACAAGTGCCTCGAGCGGGGTGTTCCATACTCGGTAATTTGGCCAACGCAGGACGAATTTGGCATGAGGGCTTGGCTCTTCACCGGCGCAAATTGGCTTGAAATAACCTTTGACGGACCAATTTAGAGGATGCAAGCAAAGGACCTCGGAGCGACAGATTCGATGTGCACTAGTCGCGGGTCGATGCTATCTCTTTCCAAGATGCGTAAAAGTTCCTCAAAATCACTAGATGCGGCTATGATGCGCTTACCTTTGACCGCAATGTATTTTCCCTCGTAATCTATGAAAAGTTTTTTAGCATTTTTGGCTGTCCATTCAATGTCGGATCCCATACGCTCGATCTCCTTCTCAGAAATATCCGCCATGGCTTTCATCTCTTTGCCCCCTGTATTATTCCCCTGAAATAATATTTAAACACGTATGTAATAATTTAGACAATTAAAAGTCGTGGCTAACCTTTGTATTCAATATTTTGACGAATCAACGTTAGGTCCAGCGAAGTGTATTCAACCGACAGTCGTTTTTTTACATCATTTAGATACTTTAAAGAAAGTGGCGATTAACCTTTTTAAATTGATTCACTTCTTACCCAGGAACGTCTGCCCCTCGACTTCCTTCAGCTTCGCCGGCAGGTACTCGTTGACCACGTAGGCCAGCCCGTACTTGGCGAACGCCTGCTGCTCCGCCTTCCTCCCGATCTCCAGCATCTTCCTGATCTCGTACTGCCAGAAATCGGTGTTGTACCTCGGGTCCTTGGCCAGCTGCTTCAGCCGGTTCACGTCCAGCTCACGCAGCTTGTCCGTGGGCAGCTTGTAGTTGACGATGTCGCTCGCCGTGACGCCGATGTACTTGGCGTCGGGCACGGCCAGCTCGTGGTTGATGTAGGCCAGGTTGGCGCTACCGGAGATGATGACCATCCCTATGTGGTAGCCGAAGGGGTCGCCGTCGCAGTTGAGATAAACAGGTAGTCCTAGCTCCTCATTTGCGCGTTTTAAGAACCTCCTGGTGGCTCGGGCCGCTTGTCCCTTCAGCCCCACGATCAGGGCGTCGAACTTTTTCCAGGCGTTCTCTTGGATGAGCCGATGATACATACCCATGGTCTCCACTGCAATCACCCTCTTGGCCTTGCATTTGACAAATTCAACGTCATCGATGGTCGGGGGGATGGTGTAGCCGCCCCTGCCCGACCTGGCCGCGTCGATGGGGACGTCGCCCTCGCGGAGGGTGAGCTGCCCGTAGACCGCGGCCCCGTCCTCCTCGGGAGTCAGCCCCAGGCTCTCCCTCTTAAGACCGAAGGTGGCTTCCAGGTCCTCGATGATGGCGTCGGACTCGCCCTGGTTGTTGAACGGCCCGGCCTCCCAGCCCTCGGCCGTGTAGTACATCTCCCTGAGCGTGGCGAACTTGCCGGTCTCGATGAGCTCTCGGGCGAAGTCGGCCGTGCACAGCAGCTGTGCCACCTTCTTCACCTGCTTCATGCTCCCCGCCGACCTGACGCCGAACCTGTCCCCGAGCACGTAGTAGCGGTTCTTCTTGTCGTAGATGATGTTGGTGGTGCTCCGCGATGGGATCTTTAGCTTCGGCGGCTGGGCCTTCTTGATGTCGTCGACCACGCCCCTGCCCAGGTCGGCCAGCGATTCCAGCGCCTTCTTCCTGTGTTTGGCCTCGGATTTAGGCATGTTCACCACCGGACACCTTTTTCAGCAGCGCCTTGATATCGGGCTCGGCGACTTCGGCGAGCCTGGCGGCCTTGCGGGCGATGATGGGGAGGAACTGCTCGAAGATTCCGGCGCGCTCCTGCCGCTCCTTGGCCCGTATCCGCCGGTAGAGGAACTTTCTCAGCTCGCGCGCCGCCTCCATGATCGCCGTCCTGGTCTCGTTGACTATCTCGGTCTCGTCGGCGACGGACTGCTTGCCCGCGGAGGTGTAGGGCACGTAGGCCGAGGAGATGTTGACGAAGAGCGTCAGCGGGGCGTTGCCGATGTCGACGCCGTAGCGGCGCCAGTCGATGTTGCGCGCGGCGGCCGTTATGGCGCAGCCGCCCTGGTCGAAGATGAGCGGGGCGCGGTTGGCGAACCTGATCAGGTCCATCCCGGCCTCCTCCATCTCCTCGCCCTCGGCCCTGCCCTCGACACTCTTGCCGGCGTTGCCGCCGTAGGCCACTCCGACCTCGACTATGAAGGGCAGGCCGCCGCGGTAAACTTTCGGCGGGCGCGTGATTGTGTGCACGAACTCAGGATTGAGAATCTGACGCATTCCGTTCTCCAGGTCGGTCGCTCCGATCGGCCGCAGCCCGTGGGTCGGCGGCGCCAGCAGCTTGACCTTCTTGAAGGCGGAGACTATCTTCTCGGCCTCCTCCCAGGTCAGCTCCGACGGCTTCCGGTTCGGCGGCACGTTGGCCAGCCCGCAGACCTCTTTGGCCTTTTTAGCGCTGACGCGGGAGAGCTCGGAGGAAAGAAAACCGGTGACGGCCCGGGCCTTGGTGCGCTTGGCCAGCAGCAGTAGGTCGTCGGACATTATCCCCCAGGGGTGGAGCGGCATGGGCTTGGGGCGGTCGGGGATCTTTTCCGTCGCGTTGTCGAAGATGGTGAGGGTGCCGTCGGGCTCGACGAAGGTGAGGTGGACGTGGGGGTTGGCGATGGCGGTCATGCGCAGGTAGTTGAAGGGACCGTAGCGGGAGCGCATGTAGGAGACGTCCTTGGCCTCGATCTCGATGCGGGTGCCCCGCCACTTCTCCTTGAACTTCTCTTTGCTGGTGATCTTGCCCTGGTTCTTGTCGACGTCGATCATCACGTCGGCGCGGATGGTCTCGCCGTTGCCGGTCGAGGTCACCACGGTGGTCGGCTTTCCGGAGGTTATCTGCCCGAACATCACGCAGCCGGATATGCCGATACCCTGCTGGCCCCGCTGCTGCATGGCGCGGTGCAGCTTTGTGCCCGCGAGCATCTTGCCGAAGACATCGGCGATGTACTGCTCGGGGATGCCGGAGGCGTTGTCCTCGAAGATCACCTTGAAGTGGTCGGGCTCGTCGTTGACCTTCTTGATGATGACGCTTACCCTCGGCAGGATGCCGGCGTCCTCGCTGGCGTCAATCGAATTTGTGACGCCCTCATGGACTATTGTGGTGAGCGAGCGGATCTTGCCGGTGTAGCCCAGCATGGCGGCGTTCCTGCGGAAGAATTCGCTGACGCTGTGCTCACGGAATTCACCGAACAGCTCGTCCGCCAGCGTCTTCATCAATGACCACCCTCCTTATTTCTTTGCATGAATTATCAGCTCCTTTATCGCCTCGTCCAAGGTTACCCTCGCCCCGCGCTTCAGCTGCAGTTTCGACACCACCTCAAGCAGTTTCCTGTGCGTGGTGTCCTCGACCTTGAGAGTAACTTTACTCATCATACTACATTTAGCATTCTTACTATAAATAGTCTCCAGCTTCTAGCGCATAAAAACCCTGTTCTCCCTGGCCTCCCTCCGCTTGCGCTCCAGGAACCTGTAGACGGTCGAGTGCTCCCGGCCGCTGAGGAGCATCTCCAGCGCCTGGCGGACCACGATGAGCTGCTCGGCCGTGCCGATGGTGGCCACGGTCTTGCCGTAGACGGAGAGGTAGGTCTCGGTCATTCGTTCGATGTTCTCCCGGGTCTTGCCATGTTCGCCGATGACCCTGCCCTTGAGCCTGGAGACCGCCCGATCGGAGTCTCCGGCGAAGTCGGTGATGTTGACGACCTCGAGAAACTGGTCCTCGTCAAGCAGCCTGGAGGCGCGCTTCGGGCTGAACCCTCTCGCTATCGCCTTGAGCGCGTTCTCTGCCTTGAGCACGCCGAGCGGGTCGTCCCCCGCCTCGATCTTGACGCTGCCGGTTCCGCTGTCGAAGATGAGCCTGGTGGAAGTGTGCCGCTCGATCTCGCGCTTCGTCTCGCCGTTAGGGCCGATCGCGACCCCGATCCTGTCTGCGGGCATGCGCACGTACATTTTCTACACCCAATAATCGTTTTTATCGAAGGTCAAGATTAGTGTTTCCCGACCCGCCAATATATTGTGGACAAATTTAGTCATAACTCTTCTGCTAGGTTCGAACAAAAATCTTTTGGTGGT
>JBDRCL010000109.1:0-11649 GCA_043821745.1 Methanobacteriota archaeon
AGCAGCACGATGCCGCAAAAGCGCAACCCAATCCGGTGCGAGAAGATATGCGGTCTCGCGCGGGTGTTGCGCGGAAACGTCCAGTCAGCGCTTGAGAACGTGGTGCTGGAGCACGAACGGGACCTGACCAACTCCTCCTACGAGCGTGTAGTCCTCCCCGAGTCCTTCCTCATTATCGACGAGATGCTCAACATCTCAATCTTCGTGCTAAGCAAGCTCATATTCTTTCCTGAGCAGATGAAACGGAACCTGGAGATGACGAAAGGGTTGAATATGGCCGAGGCGATAATGATTGAACTCACCCGCAAAGGCATGAATCGTCAGGATGCCCACGCCGTGATGAGAAAATGTAGCGCCATGTCCATCAAGAACGGGGAACCGTTGATAAATGCACTTGTCGGTGAGAAGGACGTTACAAAGTATATAATGAAGGAGGAGCTGCAGAAGCTCCTGGACCCGAGCGGGTACCTGGGCGGTGCCGCAGCAATAGTGGGTAAGGTTGTTAAAGAACTCGAGCCTCTGGCAAAATGAGATTGTAGTATATTCTAATTGGTTCCTTAGTTGCATTTAAACGGCTTTAGAAGCGTTTTAAGTCGATTAAACTTATATAATAACAAGAATTCATTCGTAAAGCTCTGGCGTGGTCGCTCGTTCCACCTTGGTTGGTTCGTCTTCCCTCTTGTTCCGGTGAAACCTATAAAGGTAACCGCTCACTGCGCTCTCCAGCCTCTCCTCGTGCGTTATCAACAGTATCTGCCTGACGACCTCGGGCAGGCGCTCCCTTAGGACCTTGGCTAGCTCTCGTATTCCCTCGGCGTCCAGGTTATGGGTGGGCTCGTCGAAGACTATCCACTTGAGCTTCGGCGCGAGCACCATCGAGAAGGAGATCCTGAGGGCCAGGGCCGCGTCCGTTCGCTCGCCACCGCTAGCTATGCCGTCGACTGGGATCCAGTTTCCGGACCGATCCCTGAGCTGGAGGACATAGTCGCCGCGCTCGCCCTCCTCCACATCCAGCCTGATGCCGACGAAATCGCCGTACGGGTAGATACCTTCCCACAGGTCGTTCATGACGAGGTTCACGCCCTCGATGAACATCCGTCTCATGGCCGTCTGCGTCCTGGCCAGCGCCGTCTGGATGGTGCCCATGGCCTGTGCCGCCTCCCGCAGGCGCTTCACCTCAACCTCGTAACGCTTTATCAGCTCGATTTTTTCTTGTATACTATCCACCAGTTTCCTCTTTTCCGCTATCAGCTGCTCCTTGCCTAGGAACTCAGCTTGGAGACGCTCTTGGGAGCCTACGAGTTCCTCGACCCGCTTGCGGATGGCCTCCGCTTTGGTCTCGTCGTAGGTTCTCCTGATTAGCTCGATTTTCTCCTGCGTGCGGGAGATTTCCTCAAGCTTCAGATTTTGTTCAAGGATCCGCGCGTCAAGGTCGGTTCGATTTTGCAGGAGTTGTTTAGTATTGGACAACTTTTCGCCGAGCTCGTCAGCTTTATTTCTGGTGCACTCCACCTCAATCGCCAGCTTCTCGCTTTTCTCGTGCTGTTTTGGTATCTCCTTCTCTACATCCAAAAGTTGCTTTGAGGTGTCTGAATGTTCGGCCTCGAGCCTCGGGAGGTCCTCAGTCTCCTTGCCGAGCAACATGGCCCTTCGGTGAAGTTCCCGTGTCTGGTGCAGCTGTTCGCCCAGCTTTGAAGACCGGACCTCGGCCTCGTCCACGCGCGCGGTCAGCTCTTTCATATCCTTTCTGCGTTTCTCAAGCAACTCCCGCTTCCTTTCCTCATTGAGCGGGCTATCGCACACGGGGCACGCCGCACCGGCACTCGTGAGCTCTTCCACAACCAGGTTCAGGTCATTGATTCTCGCGCGGTGTCCCGCCAGCGCATCCTCGACCTGCCGGAGCTCTGCTTGAAGCCTTTCGACAAGACCGGGCAGCTCATCCGGCTTCATGCCATCTAGTTTCGCCTTGGCCTCGCGCTTTCGAGCGATGGCCGCCGCCAGTTTCTCGATGGAGCCGCTGGTCAGCGTTTTCCTCGTCTCAAGGCTTTGCAGTCCCGATGCCGCTGCCGTGAAATCAGATCTCAAAGAGTTAAGATTGGAAACTTTTTTGGAGTGGACAGACTCCAGTTCACTTATTTCCTCGCGCATAACATCCACAGACGAACCGGCATATACCCCGAGCCGCTGATTGATCTCATCTATGTTTTTCTTCAGCGCATCTATGGCGCCTTCCAGGCTCCTCTTCGACTGCTCAAGTTTCCTGAGCTCGTACTCCAGCTTTCGGAACTGTTCATCCTGGGCGCGTATCGATTCCAGCTCAGACCGGAGTTGTTGCAGCTTCGTCGAGATTTCCTGATTGGAGGACTCCAGCTTCGACAGTTCCTGTGTGTAGGTGGAGAGGTTTTGAATGGATTGGTCCTGTTTGAGGTTGCTTGCCGCAATGTCCCTTTCGCTCGCGCGCTCGGTGATGCGGTTGACCATCGTGCCAATGCTCTTTCTGGCCTTCTCCAGTTTGTTTATGCCCAGGAGCTCGTCTATGCTCTCCATCCGCTTGCCGCGCTGGAGCGTCAGGAAGTAGTCGAGCCTATTTTGCTCGGAGTAAATGGCGCGTTCGAAGAGATCGTAATCCAAGTCCAGGATGGACCTGATGGCCTCAGTCACGCGGGACGCATTCGGCCCCTCTATCAGCTCGCCGTTGGCTTTCCTGAGCTCCGAGAGCGCCGTCCCGGTGCCGCGCTCGATGATTCTCTTGACCAGGAACTCATCTCCGTCTGGGCTGAGAAAGCGGACTTCGACCTCCGCGCTGTCGAGGGGCCTGGGCCTACTGGTGATCAGGTCCTCTAGCTTGATGCGCCGGGACTGGACGGCCGGAATCGTCCCGAAGAGGGCGTAGGTTATCCCCTCCATAACTGAGGACTTGCCCGCGCCCATCATCCCCACGAGGACGTTGGTCCCGTCACCGAAGGCGAGCTCGGTCTCGCGGTGCGACTTCCAATTCTTAAGCCTGACGAACGTTATCATCCTTTTTCACTCCCACGTCGGCCTTCACCAGGCTATCGACGATGTTGTAGATATTCTGGAGCGCCTCGTCTGACCGGTCCGCGACGAGCAGGTCGTAGATCGAGCGCACGTTGAACATCTTCACTTGCGCGGCGTCCTTCAGGCTGTCCTCGAGAAGCGCCATCGCGGTCTCGTCCATCGACAGCCTTCTCTCCCTCAGCTCGCGCAGCATCTGCACCTTCTCGCCTAGTCCCGGCGCCTGCAGGTCGGTCTTCCCGATGACCACGATCGCTTCGTCCTCGAACTCCTCCGAGATCGCCCTGTCGTCGAACTCGCTCCGCGACGCTTCCTTCGCCAAGGTTCCGATCAGCCTGACCCTGACCAAGGGGAACTTCTCGCGGTTCTTCCTCGGCAGCTGGAGCAGCTCCTTGACCTTCCGTTTCACCGCTTGGTCCAGCTCGGGGATGGGCACCTCGTCGAACTTCATCTCGGCGTAGTAGAAATCCCGCTGCGACTTTAGCTCGATGAACTCGTGGCGGAACTCGTCGCCCAGCTCCATTATGTAGAATCCCTTCGGCATCTCAGACTCGACCTTGGCCAGCTGCGTGCGCTCTGTGCTCCCGGGGAAAATGAGAGGCCTGCCGAGCGCGGAGGTCTCGCTGCGGTAGTGGATGTGGCCGCAGAGGTAGAGGTCGAAGCCGGGAGGCAGGTCGGAGATGTCTAGCGTCGGCGTTTCCTCGCTGGAGTAGACGAATTGGCCGATCGACTGGTGCACGGCCAGGATGTTGAACGCTCCGTCCACGGGCTTCGGGTTCCAGGTCGCGAGCACGTTGGGCGCGTGCTGCTCAGGAACGTTGCTCATGCCGTGAATCGCAATCCTGCGCCCGCCGTTCTCAAGAACCAGCGAGTTATGGTGAAGATGAATGAGGAGACCGGCGGCCTCGAGTGCTTCCACCGGGTTCGTCAGTCCCCGCGTCCGCCGCTCGTGGTTGCCGTGGAGAGCGACGACGGGGACGCCGCGCAGCGCCACGGGCGATATCTCCTCGGCGCTCTTGTCGATGGTGCGCTCGAGCCTGATGTCGTTCTTGCCGTGCGCCAGCGGCAAGGAGAGGATGCGCAGTGCTTGGGCCCAGATCTCCTGCCGCGGGATTCGGGTGTCGAAGATGTCGCCGAGGATGAGTATCAGGTGGGCCCCGAGCTCGAGCGACCTCTCGATCGCCTCGCGAAACTGGATGAAGGAGTCATGCTCACGCGGCGTTCCCCACTTGGTCCCGAGGTGCGGGTCGGAGATGACAGCTAGCTTCAATCAATCACTCAATCTTCCTAGGCTTTTGTGCTTAAGTGGATTTTCCGCGGGACGCCTTCCCACAATTCGGGTGCAGCCGAAATTTTCAGTATTTTAACTTCAGTATCCGGTTGCCGCGTTCGTAAGTGTATTTTTCCCAGTTTTTGGATTCCGGGACTTCTTTGAGCTTGTCGAACAGCTTTTCCAGCCAGTTGAGCTCGTCGAACTCGAAAATCATCATATAGTCGCCGTACTCGCCCTCGCCCAGCGACGTCACGTAGCAGCCGCCCCATTTGCCGCCCATTTCCTCGATCGTCTTCTTCAGGACCGGGAGGTAATCCATTATCAGTTTTTCCTTGTCGGGGGATATGCGGAAATTCTCCTCCAGAGCGTATCTCATAATATCGACCTCCAATTAAATCCAAGCGTCCGTTTTATTTAGATTTTCTGAAATGCCGGCCTTATTTATGCGCCTGCTCTTCCCATTGCTTCTTCAGTTCCGAGGCGAAACCGCCCTCGTCCTCGGCGATCCTTTTATTGACCTTTTTCCCCGTGGCTGGGCAGTTCTTGTACCTCACGCGCACGATATTATGAATCAACTTGTCGACATCCCGTTTGTTATCGTTCGTGACCTCGATTCCCGCCTTTTCAAAGACTCCTTTAAGGTGCCTGAAGTAGCACGTCACGCGGACCACATCTATTGAACCTAGTTTTCAATCGTATATAAAATCGAAATGGAGATTGTTTCGTTTTGGTTTGAATGTCAACTGGGGAGTTGACACAATCTTGACGACCGAATTCGCTCAAGCTCAAACTTAAATCAAACTCAAGCGAACTTGATTCGGTGTCTTCACGTTCGAGACCTGGGTTGAGAAGTACCGGCCGCGCAAGCTCCGTGACATCGTTGGCCAGCCCAAGGCGGTTTACGACGTCACGAGGTGGGCGGAGAGCTGGGAGCGCGCCAGGCCGTCCAAACCGGCTGTCCTTCTGCACGGGCCGGCAGGGACCGGGAAGAGCGCCATCGCCGCGGCCCTAGCCGGTGATTTCGGCTGGGACCTCATCGAGATGAACGCCAGCGACCAGCGCACTCTCGCCGAGGTGAAGCGCGTTGCGGGCGCCGCGGCGGCAGCGGGGACCTTGTTCGGAGGCCCGAGCGGGAAAAGGCTGGTCGTGCTCGACGAGGCCGACAACATCCACGGGAACGCGGACCGGGGCGGGTACAGCGCCATTAAAGGGCTGATCACCGAGACTCGCAACCCCCTCATGTTCATAGCCAACGACAAGGACGCCATACCATGGGAGATCAGGGCGGCCTGTCTTATGATTGGCTTCGGGCGGCTTGCCCAGGAGTCCATCCTCAAGGAGCTCGGGAGGATATTGTGCGCGGAGAGGATCGAGGCCGAAACCATCGCGTTGAACGTCATCGCCGAGACGGCTCGAGGCGACCTCCGCTCGGCCATAAACGACCTCCAGACGCTATCGTCAGGGAAGAAGTGCCTGACCATCAAGGACGTGACTCTCTACCGCCGCGACCAGGAGACGGACATCTTTGAGTTTTTCACCAAGCTGTTCGACGTCGCGAGCGCAGATGAGGCGAGGAAGCTAATGTGGGCGCTCGACATGCCTCCAGACGATGCGTTGGCCTGGATAAGTGAGAACGTCCCGCTGATGGTTACCGACCCTGCGGCGAGGGCCAAAGTCTACGAGGCGATATCTCGGGCCGACATCTTTCTGGGACGCGCTAAGAGGAAGCAGGCCTACGGGATGTGGAGCTACGCGAGCGACCTCATGAGCGCCGGCGTTGCCATGTCGAGGGGTGAGAACATCAAGCCGTTAAAGCCGAGTTTGCCCAGCCACATCAGGCGATATTCTCGCACGCGCATGGAGCGAGCCATCCGAGACGCAGTTGCCAAGAAGGTCGGCGCGCGCTGCCACACATCGGCCCGGGTCGTGCGGAGGGACGTCCTGCCTTACCTGAGGTTCGTCTTCAAGCACGACAGGAAGATGGCCGCGACAATATCGGGCGAGCTGGAGCTGACGGATACAGAGGCGAGCTTTCTCAAATAAAAATTTGCGCTAGATTTTCTGGCATTTGGGACAGTAATAGCTGCCGCGATTTCTGATCTTGACCCTTTGAACGGTAGTTTTACATCTGGGGCATGGCTCGCCGCCACGATGGGCTACACGAAAATCAAAATGGGCGGTCCCCAATTCGCCGCTGGGACATCTATATGTGCTAATGCTGGCTCCCTTGCTGCGAATCGCCTTGGTCAGTATCTCGCGAATCGCCTTGTGGAGGGCCTTTTGATGGGAGAAAGGGCCCCAGCCACACGCATTGGGTGGATCTTAGCTGAGAACAGGGATTCATCCGCGTACATGTTGCCGATTCCAGCGATGACGGTCTGGTCGAGAAGCACCGCCTTTATCGGAGCTTTGCGTTTTGCCAGGAGCCCTGCCAAGACTTTCGGGGTGAATTCATTAGATAAGGGCTCCACGCCGAGCTTGCCGACAACATCCTTTTCATCTTTCACCAGATACATGACGCCGAACCTGCGGGTGTCGGTGAAGACGAGCTCGCTGCCGTCGCTGAAACCGAAGATGACCCTGGTGAACCTTTCCGGTTTGTCCGGGTCCAGCAGCAGGGCGCCGGTCATGCGCAGATGGATGATGAGGGTGCCGCCGTTGGAGAGGCGGAGGAGCAGGTATTTCCCGGACCGGCCGACCTCGATCGTCTGCCCGATGAGACGCTGGGGGAATTCCTTGGGGGACAGGCGGCGGACCGGCCTGTCGTCGAGGATGGCGACGTCCTTGAACCGCTTGCCTACTATGCAGGCGGGGAGTTCTCTCCTGATGGTCTCGACTTCGGGCAGTTCGGGCATTGTGACCAACTACTAATTCTTCCCATTAAATTAACTACTGCTGTTTCAATTTGGGGCAAATCGATTTCAGGCTACTGGCGGGTTAAAGTGAACGATCCGGAGGCGGACCCGGATGCGCTGCCTTGAATAGAGCCTTGAACAGAGCCCCCGCTCAGAGTCGCCGTGAAGTACCAGCTTCTTGGTGGGGAAACCGTCCCTGGTACAGAGAAACTGAGGGTGCCTGAGAAGTTGCTCTCATCTGAAAACGACCCGGTGACGGTTCCGCTTGCTTCGGAGCTCCACATGAACGCACCGGTGCTTGTATCGAGGACTGTAATCCCGTTTAGCCAAAGATCTCCCTGGAAAGAATCACCGTCCTGGACAACGTTGTTCCAGCTCATTGATCCGCCGCTGTTGCGTGTATATGGGTCGGTAACCTCCGTGTGGGAAGCACTGTATGAGCCAGACCAGGTGGTTGGTTCGCCGGGTCCGACTGTCCCGTTCACTATAGCCTCCGCCATGGCCGCGACTTCACTGGCTATCACCTGATTGCTGGGATTGGCGCCCTTGGCCAACTCGGCGGCCTGCACCACTTGGGCAAAGGTGGCGCCGGTAGCATTTTGAATATTAATGATTTCTGCCCTAGTGAGGTGCTGGACCGCTGCATTGGCGGCGGGTGCTGCAAAGGAGGTGCCATAAGCCGCTTGGGGGTTGGTCATGACGACGATGCTGGGATCTCCGAGGGGCCCTTGGTTGGCTTGGTCATAAAGGCTGGTGGGGCAGGTTGCGATTGCAATGGTGTCCCTGAGTATGGCGTCCCAGTCGGAATTTGCCCGGAGAGCGCTCAACACAGGTTCCAGGGGCATGTTGTTGTTCCCCCCCGACATCGTGATATAGGTGTCGTTGTAGAGGTCATTGGGAAGCGACTCCACCCCCCTGAGCACATTACTCATGAAAGCGATTCGGTTGTTTATGGCTTCCTGTCGCAGGTCTGGAGGCAGGTTGGTCCAGTCAGACCAATCTCTCAACACACCGTTCCCATTCGTGTCCCCGCTTCGCTCGTCGTCCCGATAGCCAGCGCCCTGGGAGATGTTGATGAAGGTAGTCGCTCCCGGGTTGAAGATGGCGTTTCCCTGGGCGACGGCGTTTAAAGCGAGGACCCATTTGTCTCCAGGGACTCTGTAATCCTGGAGATTGTTGATATTAACGATGTCGGTGATTGTACCACCGTTGGCATCTGCCGTGCCAACGACGTCGCGCGCGTGCTGCCCACTGTCGATGGCCACCGGACCGTGGACGTTAAGGGGCACGGGTTTGGACTCAGTCAGGTAGACCTCATTGATGACCACCCCATCTTGCTCCTGCTCCAATGCCAGATTCGGCATGGCACCCCTAACCTGCGAGTCCGCCAGCATCGCCGAGATGAAGGCACCTTCGGAGCCAGCTTCAACCTGTGCCAGATAATACCCCGCCAGAGGAATCGCGCCGATGACATCCCCGCCGCTAGCCTGGATGGTTGCTTCAGCGTAATCCTGGCTTGTCGATGAATCGAAGAATACCTGAACTTGCTCTGGATACGCCAACACGTTCACTGAATAGCCATTTATGCCGATGTAGCTCACGAGTGCAGCCGCTGGATAAGCTCCCGTGTAATTCGTGGCTCCCTCCAGCACGCCCAACTGTGTCGGTGTCGTCGTGGATTGCGTCGTCGTTGTCGTCGGCCCAACATCCCCACCTCCTACTGACAGCATGGATGAGATGATTACGATAACGACTATTATTCCGACGATCGCGCCCATCAAATTCTTCCGGCCGATTTTAACTTTGGCCCTCTTGGTTTTCGCCCCTTCCTGAGCGGTCTCGCGCCTCGGCGGGGCCTTCGGTTCTTCCTCCGCGTGAGGAGGAGGTGGCAACTCTTTGGGTGCCGCCCTCGGTTTGGGGCCCCCTGCTGACGGTGCAGCTGCCGGACTTTTTCCACTCGGTTTAATAAAAATCGCTGCACCACAATCCGGGCAGAACTTTACCTTACTGTCAACCTTGACACCACATTCAGGACAATAAGGCATGCTACAACCCCTAATCCTTGCGTTAAATTGGTAGCTTAAATACCTGATTTAATGGGGTCGTGACTGGGGTTAATTTTCTAATACGATGGGAAGATGGCGGCGGCGATAGCTGGTGAGCTGGAGCTGACCGAGGCCGAGGTGGGCTTTCTTAAATAAGGCTTTTTTTAGTCGCTTGGGTTTTCATTCTTTGCGCATAGGTTGGATTCGTTAAGTCTTAAAGAGTTTCAACTTTTAAACGTGTTCTTGAATCATTTAAACATACCCCGATGCTAAGGTGAGACACCGCACGGACTGCTCGCCCGAGCGGTTGAGGGAGATTTTGAGTGATGGAAACGGTGGGCCGGCGCGGCGGGCAAACCACTGCGCATCAATTGAGTTGACTCTATCTTAACATGATAACTGAAAATGCCAACATTAATATCGAAAGCCCAGCAGCAGCATAAAAAACACCGTTTATTCCCCCAAAGCTAAAAATTACACCCATTAAGAGCGGTCCCGATGTTAATCCCGAAACCAGAATCATTTCATCTGCAGATAGTAATGCAGCACGGCGAATCATGGGCGCCAACTTTGACAGAAGTGTCATTCTACTGGCGTCACTGAGGCCAAATGCTATTCCGAATAACACAGAGGGAATGAATAATAACCAAAGGGTGTTTACGAACGGAATAATAACCAAAGCTACTATATAGAGTACAAATGTGGCCTTAAGGAGATTTTTTTCAGGATACATTTTTGCCAACTTTCCCGTTTGTGAAGCAGTAATTGCTGCCGCGGCCGGCATGATTGTCATGACTAGGCCAATTATAAGTGGAGATGCGCCGAATGAATTCCCAATTAGTAGTGGGAAATAAACCAAGTAGGCTCCGCCGAACACGATGAAAATGACCGCGCCAATAACAATTAGCCCAACAACCTGACGATTTTTTAGATTTCTTGAGAAATTGCTCAAATATTTCTTGAGATTATGCTTATTTCTTGGTTCAGGATTTTTTAACGAAAACAAAACAATTAATCCAACTGGAATGGCAACCAAAGAAAGGAGGAAGGGATATTGCCACCCCAAGATGGCCAGCGCTCCGCCAATTGCCGGAAAAATTGCGTGGCCAACGTTGGTGATGCTAACGTTGTAACCAATGGCTGCAGCGCGCCTTTTGCCAGAGAAGAGGTCGCTAACAATCGTGAAGATAAGCGGCCACAAAGGTGCCATGCCTATCCCCTGAAAGAAACGCAATATCAGTAACGTGTTAAAATCGGATGCAAAAAAACTTGTTCCTCCAGCAACCCCAAAGAGCATTAATGAAGGAACCATGATATTCTTTCTGCCTAAGCGATCTGCAAAAATACCGAATATGGGGCTTAATATAATCCCCGGGAGGGTGAATATTGAGACGAGCAGCCCAATTTCCTGAGGTGTTATATTAAATTCATTTACTATCATTGGAAAAACCGGGGTGATGACACTTAATCCCAAAAGGGACGTCAGGGTAACTCCGAAAATAATTTGTATATTGGTATCCAGATAGATTGGCTTTCTTTCCTTGTTTTTCCCTGCTGATTGCATGGCTTATCATCTCGCTTGGCGGCTTAAACCTTTTTACAAAAATTTCTGACGAATTTAACCATGGGTCCACCGAATTATCGCTAAATCTTACCGAGTCTTAAACTGGTCCTTTAAATCATTGGTCAAGAGGAAGTCCAACGCGGCGGGCAGGATGACGCACTTTCAAGGCGCAAGCTGGCCGAGAGGATGGTCAGCGCGGCGAAGAAGGCCCCGAAGAATTGACAGGGTAACTGGGGTTGGGGGCCGGAACACCCACATTGGGTTCGCTTTTTATGGCCCCATTATACGTTAACCCAGTAGTTTAACCTCGCTGGTAAGTAGCGCCCTCTCCTTTTCAGTGAAGGTGGCTAAGTCAATGGGCATTAACAAGGTTGCGTTACTTTCTACGAAGTTAAAGCGCTTCTCCTGTACGAACTTGTACACCGACTCGAAGCTGGAGCGACTGATCAGGTATTCCAGGTTATCCAGCAGCACTACGGCGCCCTTATTGTCCCTGAGGAAATCCGAGATCTTCATGCTGACTTGTTGGATATCGTCTACGGTTTCAAAGCCCTTTAGCGGCGTCGACGACAAGATGAGGATTCGTTCGTTGGGGATATCAAGCTCTGTCAGCTTTTTGGGCTTCCTCGAAAAACAAATCCCGGGAATACCATGTAGTACGAGCTGGGAGAATAGATTATAGGCTGCTTCGTGCGATTTGTGGAGGTAGCACCCGCCGCGGGAGATGTTGTTCGCCTTGTAGATGAATTCCCTCTGTCGTTTCTCAAAATTCTTGCGTTCAACGATGCCTGCCAACGCATTAGCTACCGCCGTGAGAAATTCCTCCTCATCTTTATCGCGGCGATGGCCTTCTCTCAGGTATACGTTAATCACGCC
>JBDRCL010000110.1:0-3025 GCA_043821745.1 Methanobacteriota archaeon
ATTTCAGCGGCAATCGAGGACGGCAAGATAGTCGCAGGCGGAGGCGCGCCGGAGATAGAAGTGGCGAGAGGACTACGTGAATACTCGGACTCGGTTGGTGGACGTGAGGCGCTTGCCGTGAACGCGTTTGCCGACGCAATCGAGATAATCCCGAGGACACTCGCCGAGAACGCGGGTCTGGACCCGATTGATATCTTGGTGCAGCTAAGGTCATCTCATGAGAAGAAGGACGGGAAAAATGTCGGTGTTGACGTTATAAGCGGAAAAGTGCAGAATACCCTTGACAAGGGAATCGTTGAACCGTTGAGGGTAAAGACCCAGGCAATCAAGTCCGCAAGTGAAGTAACGGAAATGATTCTGCGCATCGACGACGTCATCGCCGCAGGTAAGCTTGACAAGGGTGAGGGCGGCCCGATGCCTGGCCCAGAAGGAATGGGCGGCATGCCAGGGATGTAGGGGGCCAACCCATTCTCCAAAAATCTCACACACGCTACGAAAAGGCCCCATAGTGGGCGCTAGGACCCTCCAAATAGAGATGGGCGCGCCCGTTTTAGTGGAGCTGCCTGAAAAATTGTCTGACCCGATAGACATAGCGATGTACGAGTACGACAAAGACGCTATCCCGATAACGGTTGTGAGAAGGTTGCCAGGGGAGAGCAGAGCCAGTTCGAGTTGACGATGGTAGAGCCGGGGCACCGATTATTTTCAAGGCAAGCCCCACGTGTTCCAACCAACATGATAATTAAGCATATTAAAAAGTCGCATTTGGGTGAATTAAAATGCGTTCTTGCAGCGTTGAACCTTATGGAGCGGGACATCCCCAATTTTTAAAGTTATCTGGCTCTAAAAATGTGGCTCAGACGCCTGAGCGATTGAAGCGAATATACGATGGCGCGGGCTTGAAAGTGCTCGGATAAAAGCGCCCGAAAATTGATGAGATTGCGAAGCAGGTGATAAATTTAAGGTGAAGTCTTTTAATCTCAGAACACGATATTTCAAAGGTGAAATCTGTGTTCAGAAAGAAGAAAAAGCCGAAGAAGGAAGAAGAAAAGAAAAAGTAAGAAGAAGAGAAATCTTCCTAATCAGCTTGGTTTTTTATGTGCGGTTAAATCCGTTAAACCCTTCTGCCGATAAGGTCCAGACCGACCCCTATCCCCGCCCGTTTTCCACCCTCAAATTATCTCATGCCCCGACCCATCTCAGAACTCCAGCCACCAACTGAATATTTGAGCGAGGCTTACCGAGTCGGAGCGGCAGGCAAACCGCCGCACTTCTGAACCGTGGGCGATAGAGCCGGGGGCCGGATTTGAACCGACGAATAGCGGGTCTGCAACCCACCGCCTTAACCGCTTGGCTACCCCGGCACGCAAATACTATAACAATGTTTTAATTAATATATTTCGTGATGCATCGATGTCAAGGGAAAAAGTTGTCTGTCTCGTGTCGGGCGGGATCGATTCACCCGTGTCCATGGCTCTGGCTGCCCGGGAGTTTGATGTCCTGCCGCTTCACTTCTGCCTTTACCCTTACACCTGCGAGGATTCCTTTCTGGTCGCGATGAATGTCTTGGAAGATATCAGGAAAACGGCCGATTTTGAGAAGGCGATCGTTTACCCGTGGTCCAAGATTCTGCGCACGATAATGGGCGGCCAGGACAAGAGCTACGCCTGTCTGGAGTGCAGGCGCAGCATGTTCCGAGTTGCCGAGTTGGTCTGCGAGCGGGAAGGAGCATCCGGAATAATTACTGGCGAGTCTCTGGGGCAGAAGGCCACGCAGACGCTTTCCAACCTCTGGGCCACTTCTTCGGGAATAAAGTTCCCCGTGTTGAGACCTCTGCTGGGTCTGGACAAGCTGGAGATAGAGCGGCTGTCGAAGAGGCTCGGAATCTGGCATGAGGTCCACGCAGGCTGCTGCTATGCCACACCCAAATATCCGCGCACAAGGTCAGGCCCCGCCGAAGTGGATGCCATGCTCAAGGGATTGAAACTGGATGAACTCATAATGGGGCAGTTTGGCAATGTTTTGGAGGTGCGCAGTTTCAAGGAAGACTTTGTGAGTTACCTGGAGTCGCTCGTTTAGCGTTTGGATGACAAGCGATTGTTTATAATGTCAAATTAAATTCAGGAAGTTCGAAACTTTTCCAGCATTTTGTAGTGGTTTTCGCAGAATTCGCTATCCTTGGGCCCTAGCTGCGAGCGGATGACCTCCTCCTGCCAGTGGCCGTTGTGCAGTCTACAAGTTATCTCGTCGCAGAATGGTTCCCCGAAGATGTGGTAGAATACGGCCTGCATCGCGTAGCCCTTCATGACCTCGGTGAGCCTCTCGTCGTCGTAGTCGATGAACCGACCGCGGAATTTTTCCTTCAGTTCCTCATAGGGTACCGGTGCGCCGAGGGATGAATAGCGCTGCTTTAGCGCGTAAAACTCCTTCGGCTTGGCCGGGGCCTCCACTATCCCTGTCGTCGATATCAGGGAGGGGAAGCTGTAGACGCTAACGCGTGCGTGGTACCTTGCGTCGGCCTCGTCCCAGGTTCCGAAGAGCCGGCTGGTGAAAACTAGGTGAAGGTGCCCTGTGTCGCGCTCTTCCTCCGGTATCATTTCCAGGGCCAGTTCCATGAGCCTCAACCCGTCGTAAAGGACGCCCGGAAAACTTAGCTCGGGATGATCCAGCAATTTTCGCTCCAAATTGATTTCGCTGGGAAGAGGTTCGAAGGCGATATGCTTTTTCATCGGGTCGCGAATCTTTGCGTCGGCTAACCTTGTAGCCAATTCTCCGACAATCCCGCCAGCATGTGCCGTGATAAGCGGCTCTCTTACGTCTACCGAAACTCTGCCCAGTTTTTCACTAAGGTATCTGGAAATCTCTTTGAGGTCGAGAGTCTTTGCCGATTTATCTTCATAGAGGTGGATTTTCATTGGCCGCTTACTTGGTCCCGCGGAGTTTTTCATAAGCGACATCGGCAGCCCGTTTCCCGCTCATCAGCATGGCGCCGAATGTTGGACCCATCCGCGGCAGGCCGTGAGCA
>JBDRCL010000111.1:0-3066 GCA_043821745.1 Methanobacteriota archaeon
TTTTGTTCCGACGACCCCCCGAGGGGTCCTGAGGGTAAGGCATGTCTATTTGAGGGCTAGCGACCCTACAGGGCACCTTGGGAGGCCGCCTCAGCGGGAAAATACGCCCTCTTGGGCACTAAGAGAATCGTTTTCGGAGGCGGGATCACCGGAATAACGCCGGAACTGGAAGAATTTTTTATCAGATGGTGGATTTTGGTAACGCTCTTCTTCAGTCTGGCGGCCCTTGCGTGTTTGCTCATCCAGGGCTTGAATGCCCTCAAGCGCGGATACGACGTTGGCCCGGAAACCTTCTCTTTTGGCAATTGACTCCGGTGTGAAGAAGCGCCGTCGGAGCACCTCCGCCACGTCCTGCTTCTCCACCGGCTGAATACCCTGCTCCGCCTGCCTCCGCACCACGTTGTAAAGCTCCTGCACGATCTCTTTGCCTAGCTGGTCGCTCTTTTGCGGGTCGGTGGCAAGGAGTGAAATGACCACACAGGCGTGGTCCGTCTTGGCGGCCGCCTGGCCGGTATAGCCAAGGGCTTCAAGTTGCCCCTGTAGGTACCTGAGCGTATCCACATGCTCGGTAAAGATGAGTAGCTTCTCGTTTGTAAAACTCGGGTCATTGATTACGCCTTGCAGTCTGGCGAACTTTGCTTCTTCGCCCAGGTCATAAACCCGCTGGGCTTTTACTACGAGTGCCTCGACCTTTTCCAGTTCGGTTTGCAGATCGGGGAGTGAACCAGATGAGGTGGCACCCATGGCATCATCTTCAGTCACCTCCTGCTCCTCCCTACCTTCTTCCCCTTGCTCTTCCTCACCTGTCTTTTCACTTTCCGTGTCTTCTAGATGCATCGCCTGCTGCCTGGCCTGGAAAGTCGACTCGCTCATCTCATCTGCGAGCAAAGCGTCAATGAAACCCTGCAGCCGTTCGCGGCGACGCTCCAGAGACCTGAGGAGTGAATACGTGCAGCTAGCCGCGCGACGCTGGAGCACGCTCATAGCCAGTCGCGCCGCCGAGCGGTTTAAGATGCGAGCCTTGTTATAATGCAGGCGGACATACTCGGTAGCCGCCTCGTAAAGCTCCCGCTCAAGCGGAGTAAGCTCATAGCTGGCAGTCTCGCTAAACCGGGGTGGATATATCGGCGAACCGTCGAACCGGACCATCTCCTCCTTGGTGCGGCGAATAAAGTGTCTCGTCCGGTCAATAAAGACTCCTACCTCTCGAACTTAACAAACTATAACATGCCTTTTGATAAGTGTGCAAGGCGATAACTTCGACGTATCTCCTTAATAAAGAGTGTTACCGGTATCATTCCAAATCGGCGTTCCCGATTGACATTAACTTATTTATAAGGTACAGAATGGGGATTTATGTCTTTCGTCCCGATTCACTGAGGCTACTTTGGAAGACGGCCGCCGTGGAGCGGGTCGGGCTCTTGCTGGAGCTAAACTGGCAAAAGATAAAAAGAAACGGCGGAAATAGTCCAGCCATAAGTTAAGAAAGGGCGAGAGTATTCCGCCTAGTGACTTTTTCGTCCCTCAACCAGAGCGCATTGCTGGATCCGAACGAGGACTGTAGGTTCGTACTCCAGTCATCAGGGGTAGTTTCGTTCATGGTTGGCTGCTTATCTCTAAGTCGAGCCCTTTGGTGTTCGTGGCCTCGCTGGACTCGGCGACCGAGACTCCCGCATAAGAGTGTTGTCCGATGGTCAGTCGTGTTTTCCATACCGAGACTCCGAGCCTGTCCGTCATCAGGCGTTTGGGCAGGTTCCGGAGTTCTCCCGTCCTTATCCTATAGTGCTTTGCCCAGGGTATTCCCTCTCCTGGCATAGCCAGGATCTTCCCAGCGCACCGGATCGTCAGCACTGCTTCGTCGAAGCCAAATACCACCTCATGTTCGTCATCCACCGTCGCTATAATGTCCTTCAGTTCCTTCAGCGCCACACGCAACTAGACACGCTCTACGATGCAATGGGGACGTGCCTCGTATTCCGCCATATCCACGATCCAAGGCAAGAGGCTCCGATATTTCCTTCCTTCTGCCAGCCATCCCACAGGATGCGCCGGGACGAAACCGTTGCCCCCTGCTACTTTGTCCAGATGCCAAACGATCCACGCTGCACACTGCTTGAACGATTTGACCTGCCTGGGCATCTCGAACTGCACCTGGGCGATAGTGCGGGGCGTTGCCAAGACGCCAGTGAAAAGTACGACTTCCGCAAACCTCATGTTCCTGACACAACTCGCCGACAACCTGAAGTTCCCAAAATCAAAACTCAAGCCCGGCATGACGTCTGAAAAGACTTCATCATCCGGCCAGAACCCGAATTCCCTGAGCATATCCCAAGTAGCAGTAGTTTCGGCTTCGTTCTGCATGTGCGTTACCTCGAATTCATTGCCACGTTATCGCCGCAGTTGGTGTCACCCATGAGCGATCTTTCTCGGGCGCCACAATCCGCCCTACACCCTATTTTCGCCTTGCCCGCCGCGCCGGCGCTATGTCAAACCTTCCCCTCTATTTTTGAGACAGGCTCTTAGGCGTTATTATAGCACGATAACATCGAGGAAAGTTGACCGTAGTGGTAACATTTCGTCATGTTGTTAAGTCACTTTCATCTTTTTGTGGAATTTAAGGTTCCACTACTTACGACTACTTGACAAGAATGAAAGACCTCTTCATACTATAGTATGAACGTAGTATGAAGAGGTGGATGTTATGCCTAAAACAAGCAAGATTGCGATTAGTCTTCCTGAGGAAGTGCTTATTGCTGTAGAAAGAGAAAGAGAGGAGAGTGGCGAGAGCCGTAGCCAGATATTTCGCCGCGCTGTAGATTTGCTGCTGCGACAGCGAAAAGACCAAGAAACGAGTGAGCAGTATATACGAGCTTATCAACAGTTGCCCGAGACCAAGGAAGAAGTGACTGCTGCCCGTCGTGCTGCCAGTACTATCCTAGCTGAGGAGCCCTGGTAGTGAGAAGAGGTGAGATATGGTGGGCAGAGTTAGAACTGCCGGCAGGGAGACGTCCGGTGGTGCTTCTCTCCCGTGATGAGGCATACAGCGTTCGCTCGCTGATTATTGCA
>JBDRCL010000112.1:0-8287 GCA_043821745.1 Methanobacteriota archaeon
AATATGAGCCGGAAGTTTTTCCAGGCCTTGTGTTCAGGCTCGAAGATCCAAAAGCAGTGTTGTTGCTATTCGTGTCAGGCAAAGGCGTCTGCGTCGGTGTGAAAAGCATGAAAGATGTAAAAAGAGCGACTCAAAAAATAAGCAAACTCCTCCACCAACATTAGTACCCCACTAGTAAAAATCAAGTTTAGATGGTAAAACTTTGGTGGAGCCGGGGGCCGGATGATGCACCGTGGGTTCAGGTTTGACGGCTCAAATGGGATTAGAAACGGAAAAAGCTATTTAAAGTTAATCTTTGCCTTCCTACTCAATTTTTACCGGTAAAGGGGGCTGAAATCCCTTCCCCCGCACCATTTGACAAAAATGGCTGGCACACTTTACGGAAGTTTAGCGATATACTTATTAATTCACCGCCAAACTTTACTGGGGAAAAAATGGAACAAAAAGCTGACCCTTGGAAAATATTCATGGATGAAAGACCCGATGTTGTGAAAGCTTACCAAGAACTGATGAAAAACATCAACAAAAACAACGTCCTCGACGACAAGACGGCGGCGCTGATCTGCGTCGGCATCTACTCCACCATAAGGGAGGCTTATGCGCTGCGCCATTTCGTCGCTGAGGCGTTAAAGGCCGGGGCAACGAAGGGAGAGGTACAGGCGGCCGCCCTACTGGCTTTCAACTACGGAGTTTGCTCTGCAGAATTGAGCTTACCCATAATCCTTGAACTCGCCGAGAAGGATGAACAAAAATAGCATCCATTTAAAAGCTACTGAAATTCTTGGTTGCAAAGCAAATGAAAATCAAGGGACAGGTAAATTATATCAGCGATGAGTAGCTTGAAGGCAGCCCTCAGTAAGCTCCTTAAGCTCGCCACTTTGGTAGGACACAATTACATCTCTGACAGTACCGGCGTTCGCCTTTAATACTGCAATACCCATTTCCTGAAAACATAGCAAACCCCTCGGCGCCTTGGACACCTTAACCAACATGAAATTGAGGAGGGAGATCAGGGGAATCCACGATAAAACCAGAGCCACGACGATTCACGTGACCCACGACTTTGAAGAAATAATGGGCCTCGCGCATAAGGTCGCGATAATGCAGGAAGGCAGGATTGTCCAGTTCGATGCACCAAAGCAACTCCTCAAAGACCCCAGTTCCAAGTTTGTATCTGATTTTGTAAATGCGAGAGATTGAGCAGTTGTTTAAGGTTCGAAGCAATCTGCCAGTAAACACGTGATGAAACCTATTGCGCTGCACCATTTGCCTTAATTTTGTTTTTTTAATGCAACGACATGGAAACCATCAGAGTTTTAGGCAAGAAGCTATTGATTTTTTTGAGGTCATATCGTGGCTTATTGCACGGAGTGCGGTGCCGAGGTTGAGGGCAAGGCAAAGTTCTGCACAAATTGCGGCACGCCAGTCCCAAAGCGGGGAAAGCGGCCCGTAATAACCAAGCCCGAGCACATCCCGCCTCCGAAGGTAATGCCCGGCGAGATAAGGCCAACCACCTACAAAGCCGAAAGGCCCGGAGAGGCGCCTTCAAGACACGAGATTCCAGCCTCGGAAATTCCCAAAGACCGAGGACAACTTTTGCACCCGAGCAGCGCCGTGATCAAATACGGAAAGTCCCCCGAGGAGAGGGTGAGGGAACTCAAGAAACAAAACCGAATCGGCGCGGCAATAGCCATCCCAATTATCATCGCAGTTGTTATTGGAGTTCCTTGGCTGACTTTGGGCTATCCTATCTGGGAGATATTTGAAGACGGCGGGGGCGGCGGACTGAGTTTTGATGGTACCTATGCCGCAACGGTGACAACCAACACCCCCATCGGGATCACCACATTACAGGGGACGTTCACGGTCGTCAATGGATGGGTTTCAGACCCGAGCGGTGTGTTCACCGGAACTGTAGACGCGGACGGGTATTTCACTGGCACAACTATTGTGTCCCCGGGGTCTCCACCGATAGCAATATCGGGCTGGTTCTCAAATACAGGGACCTTCACCCTCAGCGGTGGCAGCGGCAATGCGAGTCAGACCATCGTTGCCTATAGGATATAAGCGACCCATTTTGGCAAAATCCGATTACCCTTTTTGTTTCGGCGACGCGGTCTTGATGGAGAGTTAACGAAAGCTTAAAAAAAGACATCAGAACCCTACAGAATCCTTGAACCTTTTGTTCAAGTTCTCAAAGAATTTATCGACGCTTTTTCTGCTTCTCCCCCCGTCGTACTTGCCCCTCCTCGTCTTGCAACTGACGTCAACCCTAGTTCCTCCGTCAATCTCGGATACCGCGACCTCCAGGTCCTGCGCCCAAGACGTGAGGGTCGTCGGAGTGTAGGCCTTGATGAAACCAGAGTCCTCGTCGAGCCCCTCGATTTTGAACTTGCAGTCGAGCAGGGCCTTCGTCGCTTCCTTGAAAACTTTTTCAGGAGGGAACCCGTAAAGGAAACTCCCCTCGGCGGAATTCGAGCCCATAGATTAGTCCCGCCCAGTATTTGGATTTCCAACTTTAAATATTGGAACGCGACTGAACCCCACTCGAGTCAATTTAAACAGTCGCAGCTGAACCGCTAGGGAAAAGCCCACAAACGTTTCCAACGCGCCGGTCTTTCCGGAAAAACGAGATCAGCCTTTCTTTCGTTTCATTTTCCTTTCAAACTCTTTCGCGTGATTCTCACAGCAGAAGTAATGTTCCTTGCCGTCGATGACCTTCTTGTAGGTCGCAAACACACATTTTTCCCCGGAGATCTCGGCCTGGCACATTTCGCATTTAACGCAGGTCTTCATTTTTTGCCCCCTTTACTGAGGTAATTCTTTATGGCCTCGCGCAGGGCGTCGGCGGCCAGGTTGGAACAGTGCATCTTGACCGGCGGCAGCCCCTCGAGGTTCTTGGCCACGTCCTCCCTCGTTATCTTCTGCGCTTCCTCGATGGTCTTGCCCTTGGCTAGCTCGGTGGTCATGCTGCTGGTGGCTATCGCGGCTCCGCAGCCAAAGGTCTTGAACTTGACATCATCAATCCTACCGTCCTTGACCTTTATGTAGATCGTCATCAGGTCACCGCAGACGGGGTTGCCCACTGTCCCGACGCCGTCAGCGTCCGGAATCTCACCCATGTTGCGCGGGTTCTTGAAATGATCCATAACTTTATCACTATACATCCTTGACCAGCTCCTTCGGTGTCAGGGGTGACATTACACGCAACCTTTTGACTATACTTGGTAAAAAGCCTAGCACATAGTCCACATCCTCCTCTTTGTTCTGTCCCCCCAGCGTGAAGAGCAACGAGCCGTGCGCCTCCTCGTGTTTGAGGCCTATGGCCAACAGGACGTGGGACGGCTCCAACGTCTTGGAAGTACAGGCCGAGCCGGATGAGCAGGCGATGCCCTCCATATCCAAGCTCAAAATCAGCGCCTCGCCCTCTATGTAGCTGAACCTGACGTTGGCGTTGTTTGGCAGCCGCTTGGTCGGGTGCCCGTTCAGAAAGGATACGGGGATGCTCTCCAAAGCGCCCTTGATGAACCTGTCCCTCAGCCTCGCCAACCTCTCGGACTCACTTTTCATCTCGGCCCTTGCGATTTCCGCAGCCTTGCCCATGCCAACTATCCCCGACAAGTTCTCGGTCCCGGACCTCAACCCGCGCTCTTGCCCGCCGCCTTGCATTATCGGCATAATTCTGGTACCGGTTTTGATATAAATGGCCCCAACGCCCTTGGGACCGTAAATGTCGTTTGAGGAGAGCGAGAGCAAATCTATGTTCTCATCCTTAACGCTGATCGGGATCTGACCCGTGGCAGCCACGGCATCGACGTGCAAAAGGACACCCTTCCTGTGAACGACCTCGCTTATCTCCTTGATGGGCTCAATAGTGCCGATCTCGCCGTTGGCATACATTATGGAGACCAGGACCGTCTTATCGTTTATTTCCTTTTCCAAAGTTCCAACATCGACCATTCCGTACTTGTCGACCGGGAGATAGGTCACTTCGAACCCCTGCTTGCCGAGGTCCTTGCATGGGTTCATCACCGACATGTGCTCGACCGAACTGGTGATGATGTGATTGCCCTTGTCCTTGTTCCTGTGCGCGACACCTTTGAGGGCCAAATTGTTGCTCTCAGTTGCGCCGGAGGTGAAGATAATCTCTTCCTTCTTAACGGCCCCGATCAGCTCGGCGACTTTGCCGCGCGCCTCGTCGATCGCCATTCGAGCCTCGTTGCCAGTGGAATGTGCAGAAGACGGGTTCCCATACTTTTGAGTGAGATAGGGAACCATGGCCTCGAGCACGCGCTCATCCACGGGCCTTCCAGCCGTGTGGTCCATGTAGACCTTTCTCATCGTGTATCGCCTATTTACCTCAGAAGCACAGAACTGCGTCCGCTTCCAAAACCAAGTCGTTAAGCGTGGCCGCGCCCACTACCTTGGCCGGGTCAACGAAATCTCCCCTGTCTATCCCGAGAAGCATGCAGCTTTGCTCGCAGACCTGGATCTTTACCCCCGCGTTAACCGCTTGATCCATAACCTGCTTCAAGCTCGGAAAGTCTCCCAACTTTACCTTTTCCGCCTCTCCCTTCTTGACCACAGTGACTCCCTTTATCAGGAAGTATACCGTCGCGTCCACCCCCATCGCCACGGCCGTGGTCGCCAAGATGAAGGGCGCATAAGTGCGCTCGGGAGTGTCGACACCGCTCGTCTGTACATACAGCATCTTTTTCTTTTCCAAAAATTCCACCTCATTTAATTTTCCTTATCAAAAACCGGAGAACGTCGCCCTCTTTGCTCAACTGTAAGAGCTCATAGCCCGCGTGCTTGACTAGGCTCTTTATGTCTTCCTCGGCCGCCGGGTCGTCCGCGAGAACTTCCAACACGTCACCGACTTCCAACTTGTCAAGCTCCAGACGTGTCCTGAACACCGGCTCCGGGCAGTACAACCCCACGCAATCTAGGGTAGATTTCGGCTTGGAGTCTGCGGGCAATCGTTCACCTAATTAGATGTATTACTCTGTTATATTTATAAAAAGCGGATACTTCTTCAAAGCCTCCGACCGCACGTTATTTTATTAAACGACAGGAACATCTTGATAGGGGGTAAGATTATGGGGAAAACTGAACAAAACTTGGCGGAAGCCTTCAGCGGAGAATCCCAGGCGAACAGGAAATACCTGGCCTTTGCCAAGAAGGCGGATCAGGAGGGACACGCGCAAGTCGCCAGGCTCTTCAGGGCTGCGGCCGCTGCCGAAACCGTGCACGCCCACGCGCACCTTGCGGTGTCGGGCGGGGTGAAGTCAACCGCGGAAAACCTCAGGGATGCGGTGAGCGGTGAGAGTTACGAGTTTGTGAAAATGTATCCCGAGTTCATAGAGCAGGCAAAGGCAGAGGAGAACAAAATGGCCGTCCGCAGCTTCAGCAATGCGATGAAAGTCGAGGGGATACACCACGGACTGTACGAAAAGGCACTAAAGGAGCTGGAAGCGGGGGCAAAACCAGAGATGAAGGTCTACTACGTGTGCCAAGTCTGCGGCAACACCGTCGAGAACGAGGCGCCGGACGTCTGTCCGATATGCGGAGCTCCAAAGGAGAAGTTTCTGAAAGTAGAGTAAATCCGAGGCTGGGCGAGTTTGTAGGCACAGCTTTGGCCATTTGGGCGGTTGGCGAGCTTTATAAAGCGTATATAGGATGCCGACCAACGCCTTTTAAGGTGAGGTCATGGCCCCAAGCGTGAGCGTGAGGACGATAGTAGTTCAGGGCCTAACGATTCTCATCATCTGCGCGCTAATTGAAATTCTGGCTGGAAACGTGATGGAGGGCATGAAAGAACGCCTGACCGTTACCCTGCCCGGGCTCATCTTGGTACTCCCGCCCCTTTTGGGCCTGAGGGGAAATGTTAACGGTGCTCTAGCATCTAGGCTTGGAACAGCGCTCAATACTGGTGTGATCGAGCCAAAGTTGTCAATGTCCACCGAACTCAAGGTCAACGTGTCGTCATCCTTAATCCTCACTCTGGTCGCCTCTGCCACGATAGGAGTGCTCTCGTATTTAATAGGCACACTACTGGGAATTGAGGCTATCAACTTCGTGGCACTTGTTACTATAGCTGTTGTCGCTGGCGTTTTATCCGGCATCGTGCTGGCAGGGCTGACCGTCATAGTATCTATATTTTCTTACAAAAGGGGATGGGACCCCGACAACGTCACGGCACCACTCATGGCAACCATCGGGGATCTGATAACCATGGTTTCCGTCTTCATGGTAGCAATTTTGGTGTGATGATAATGGCGATATACAGCCTCAGAAGGATATTGTGGGAGAGCTATCCGGTGCTGGTGCTTTGCGCGGTTCTGTCCCTCGGCGCAGGTTTAATACTAAACTCACAAATCGAGAGCATCAAGGCATTGCCACTGATCCTGGTGATGGTGCCGCCAATAAATGGGATCAACAACAACATCTGCAGCATACTCGGCTCGAGGCTGACCTCGGCGCTGCACATGGGCACCATCGAGCCAAGGTTCGGCGAGCAGGCCGCACTGCAGAAAAACATCCGCGCGTCCTGGCTCATGAGCGTCGGGGTCTTCGTGTTCACCAGCGTGATATTCTTCACCCTAGCAATGATTTCCGGGATTGGCCCCTCCAAATCAGTCATGGTCATGTTAGCGTTTTTCGCCGCGAGCATGGTGGCGGTGGCCGTGACCATGTTTTGTACCATCGGGCTCGCTTTTCTTTCCTTCTCAAAGAATTTGGATCCCGACAACGTCGTCATACCGATCGTCACGTCAATCGGCGACATAATAGGCGTAACATGTTTAATTATAGCCATGAAAATAATAGGAGTATAGAATATGCAACAGCCAGAATACAAGCCGAGGAGCGTGCGCGAGCTCCTGACCGAGATGAAAGACTCCTCTGATTTAATGGTGGACCTCGTCTACGCAGCCCTGCTCTACGAAAACAACGAGCTGGCGAACCTCGTGCACAAGCTCGAGTCCAAAATGGACGAGCTCATGTACACGATAAGGATCATGGCAGCCGTCGCGGCCAGAAACGTGAGGGAGGCGCATAAGATAACCGGTATCCTGCAGGTGGCAGGCGCTGCTGAAGCTATTTCCAACGCCACCGGGGACATGGCCGACCTAATAAGAATGGGGATGGGAATCCACCCCGTGATAAAAGAAGCCCTGCTTGCTGCCGACGAGAAAATAATCAAGGTAAAAGTGTCAGATGGGACGACACTGGACGGAAAGAAACTTCACGATATCAGGCTGCCCTCAAGCATAGGAGTGTGGTTGCTGGCGATAAAAAGGAAAAATGAATGGATGGCGCCAATCGATAAGGAAACGCAGATATTGGTCGGAGACGAGCTCGTGGCCAAGGGACCTTTACATGGCATAAGAATTTTCTGCGAGATGGCTGGAGTTCGCGCCAAGCCGTTCACGGTCAGCAAGGAGTTAGAAACACTACGTAAAAAACTTTCCAAAATGCGCGACCTGAGCGACATAACTGTTGACCTCGCCTATTCCTCTCTCATGCTTGGTTCAGAAGAAGTTGCGGAGGAGGTCGGAGAAATAGAGGAGTCATTCAACAGGCTCAACTACAGGGCATGGCTTGACACGCTGACCATAGCGGCCAAGTTTCAGAGGGACATCCCAAGACTAAACAGCGTGCTACAGATGGTGAAGTTTATGGAGAAGATAACCGATGCCGCCGACTCAATAGTGGACGTCGTGGCCAGGAAAATTGAGCTGCATCCCGTGTTCGCCAAGGCGCTCTCCGAAACTCTCGAAAAAATATGCCGAGTAAAAATCTCAAAGGATTCAAGGTTTGTCGACAAGACCCTAGAGGAGCTTAACCTTTGGAGCACCATCGGTGTTTACGTGCTAGTTATCAAAAGGGGCAGTAGACACATCATCACACCTGGGGGCAATATGAAGCTAAAGGCTGATGACATCGTGATCGTGCGCGGCTCATTTGAGGGAATCGAAAAGTTCCAGAAGGAGGCTTTTTCGGGATGCGAACCATCTGGTGTAATGAAGTAGATGACCTTTTGAGCATTGCGAGAAACCAAGGCTGGCTTTTCTACAAGAACCACCAGGGAAAACACTATTACTATGTTTACGTCGGCACCGAGCGGGAGATGCTATGTCTTTGCATAGAGGCCAAGGAAAAAATCGGCGGTAAGTACGTCACAATCGATGATGACGGCAAAATCGTGGCATCTGACAAGCCCATCATGCCGGCCTGCTCCAGGATAGTGGGCGTTGCCAAGGACGAAGAGTTTGAAAAGCTACTG
>JBDRCL010000113.1:0-3209 GCA_043821745.1 Methanobacteriota archaeon
AGCTTCTTTCAGAATACTAAACTTAAGTAATTTAAGCTTTTGCCAAACCACAAATTGTGAATGTGTCCGCAAAAACACTCAGACGCGAGTTTTTTGCGTCGGTTTATGGTTGGGCTTTAGTTGGCATGGATTTTAAGTCCGGCTGTAAAGATTAAGCTTGGTGTTTATTAGGGACCTGTCCAGATAGCGAGATGGTGCAGCTTCATGGTCACAGGATTTGAGGACCAAAATCGCATAAGGCAGATCTTCAGGCAGAACCTGCCCCTAGCTTCGAGGCTCAAGGAGACCATCTGGAAGTACGCCGGCGCCATCAAGGAGAAGGAAAAATGCGAGTCGATCAAGATAATGAATTTCTGCGGCACCCATGAATGGACCACCACCAGATATGGCCTCAGGGACCTGCTGCCCCCGTTTTTGGACATCGTGGCCGGTCCGGGCTGCCCGGTCTGCGTGACTCCCGCTTACTACGTCGACGTTGCCATAAAGCTCGCGGAGGAGGGGGTAAGGGTGTACACATATGGTGACGTCTTGAGGCTCCGCAGCGTCAGGTCCAGTTACCCTGCCAGTCTCGAGGAAGCGAGGGCGAACGGTGGCGATGTCAAGCTGGTTTACAGCTTTCTCGACGCGGTGAAGGACGCCCGCCAGCAGGACAAGGAAGGTATCTTTTTCGCGATAGGATTCGAGACGACCGTGCCCAGCTACGCGTTGTCGGTCAGGGACGGCATGGTCCCGAGCAATCTCAAGCTCCTCGGCGCCCTCAGGCTGACTCCGCCGGCCATGAAGCACACGATCAAACTCTACCAGGAGCGTGGCATGCTCCCGATAAGGGGGATTATAGCCCCAGGCCACGTTTCGGCAATAATCGGCGCATCCGAGTGGGACTTCCTCCCGAAGGAGCACGGTTTGCCGACGGTTGTCGCCGGGTTCGAGCCCATCGATGTTCTGATGGCGACGGCTCAGATACTGTCGATGGTCAAGGACGACAGGCCCGCGACCGAGATAGAGTACAAGAGGCTTGTGAGCTGGGATGGAAACGCTTACGCGAAGGCAGCGATAGGGGAAATATTTGAAAAATGCGACTCGGCATGGCGTGGGATGGGTTTCATACCGGCAAGCGGTCTCAGGCTCAGGGGCGAGTTCTTCGATAAACACGACGCTTTGAGACACTTCGGATTGCCCGACCTGAAACCCGGCGAGTTCGCGCCTGACCACTCAGGTAGCGAGGTCGGATGGAAGGACGACATACCTGCTAACTGCAGGTGTGGGGAGGTCGTGGTCGGCATAGCCAAGCCTACGGAGTGCCCGATGTTCATGAAAGGTTGTTCTCCCATGAAGCCGTGGGGGCCCTGCATGGTTTCCTCCGAGGGCACTTGCAACGTGTGGGCCAGGCAAGGCGTTAAAGGCCCGGAGAAATCACATAAGCAGGAGAGGGGTGGCTAGCATGTGTTTGGGAGTGCCGGCGAAGGTAATCAGCGTAAGCGGCCAGACCGCCACAGTGGACTTTGGCGGCGTGAGGAGGGATGTCCTGGTGGGCATCGAGGCGATTTCGCCAGGGCAACTTGTCGTGATTCACGCCGGCGTGGCGATCGGCAGCATGAGCGCGGATGACGTGATGGCAAACGTCGTTATCTATCGCGACATCATTGAAGCGGAGCTTATCGGCTCCGGATTGGATGAAGCCGCCGCCAAGGGGAAGGCAACGGACGAGATGAACAAATTGCTGCGCTCGCTCGGGATTGAAAGGTCTGTCGACGGGCTCAAGCTTGAGGATTATCTGGAAAAGGAAGAATAAGAAAAAACCCAGTGGGTTTTAGAAAATCAGATAAACTACATTTCGCCGCTCTTTATTTTTTCGACAAGCAGGTCCCACTCATCCGAGCTCAGTTTGACGACGTTCTGGTCGTCCCTTATCTCGACGCCGTCCGCAACGAAATCGATTCGAGCGCAGCCCTTCTTGCCGCAGCAAAGTACCACCGACATAGTCCACACCTCGTTATCATTTCGGACCATTTACTATAAATTTGTGTTTTAAAGTTTTGAGGCCTATTTTTGAGTTAAAAAGACGGTTGTGAGCCTAGATTTCAACATTGCACGACAGCAACAGAACTTGTCAACTGGTAAAACAGTTTTTATCTGGAGCGCATAGGTTCTTGGGGTTTAAATGGACTTGGCACCGCTGATAACAACATTCGGGATAATCGCGCTGGCCGAGCTCGGGGACAAGACGCAGCTCGCGGCAATGACGCTGTCCGCGAAATACCGGGCGGTTTCGGTGTTTGCAGGCGCGATGTTGGCCATGGCGCTGGTCGACGGATTGAGCATACTGGTCGGCTCGGCTTTGGCGGATTTCTTCTCGGCGCAAATAATGGGATTGGTCGGCGCGGCTATCTTCATAGGGTTTGGCATCCGCAACCTGATTTCCAAAGAAGATGAGGAGGTAAAGGTCAGAAGCGGCAAATCCGCCGTCCTGACGTCGTTCTCGATGGTGGCAATGATGGAGTTGGGAGACAAGACGCAGTTCTCGGTCATAGCGCTTGCCGCACAATACAATGCTCCAGTTTTAGTCTTCTTGGGAATGATGCTTGCCTTCGCCTTGCTGATGGGGATGGGTGTGATAGTAGGTTACAAGTTGGTCAAGTTCGTGCCCAAGAGGTATCTTAAAATATTCACGGGTGCGCTGTTCATCATTTTTGGGCTGGTATTCCTGATGGGGGCTTTAGGCACGTCGTTCTAGAGGATTACATTGTATACTAATCCTGGCAGTCGCTTAACTTATATGGGCATAAAAACTTCATTAAGGTGATAAAATGGAAGAATGGGATTTAGTCATCATCGGTGCGGGACCAGCGGGACTCACCGCCGGCATGTACGGCGTTAGGAGCGGGCTGAGAACACTGATACTCGAGGAGAAAATTCCTGGTGGCGCCGCCGCTGAATCCCCCTTAATTGAAAACTATCTGGGCTTTCCTTCCATAAGCGGTCAAGAGTTGGTCGGCAAGATGGTGGAACATTGCAAAAAATTTGAGGTGCCGATCAATCAATTCGAAAAGGTCGTTGAGCTGGACATCAAGGGTGAGAAGAAGGTGGTGAAGACAGAAAAAACCACATATACGGCCACAGCCATAATTATCGCCTCTGGTTGCAATTACCGAGAGCTCAATGTGCCGGGAGAAAGCGAGTTTCGCGGCAAGGGGGTCAGCTATTGCTCG
>JBDRCL010000114.1:0-6242 GCA_043821745.1 Methanobacteriota archaeon
ATCCTTCACATAACGACCACTATGCATGCATGAATGGGCAACTTGACCAAGCTGTTCCAACATCAGGCTATGATAGAATGCCGAAGTTGTGACAACCTTTTGCTGTAATCCCTCGATATCTTCCCAACCGCTTCTTGGGCATCCTTTAGCATTGGTCCACCTCCAATAATCAATCCTTCAGTTAAATTAATAAAAACCAATCACGACTTCTAGAAAGCGCCGGGGGGGAGATTTGAACTCCCGCTCTCCGATGGAGAACCAGATCTCGAGTCTGGCGCGTTACCTGGCTGCGCTACCCCGGCTCAAACGACTTTCTCCCTTCTTGAGTAAAATGGCTTTCGCGAGGCTCGCCTTACATGAAGTCCGCTAGGCTCATCTGCCTCCGCGCGTCGCTCTCGAAGGTAGACATAATATCGCGCTGGGTGAGTTCCAGCCGCTGTTTGGTGTAATCGGTCACACCGTAATCCATCGCTATCCGCATCGCGATCTGCATGTACTTCTCAACACCACCTCGCGTAACCGTAAGTACAAGCTTACCGCCACATCGATTGCAAGTCCCGCTGAGAGGCACCCTACGGTATATGTGGTTGCAGCCCATGCACCTGAAGCTCTGGCTGGCGAAGGTTCTTATGTTGCCCTTGAGATCCGGAATGAAATGGTGCTCTATCAACCTCTCGGCCACGTCCCGCGCGTCCACGGCCCTAATCCTCTTCGCGAGTTCGAGTTGAGAATCCGTCTTCTCTGCCATCGTCCCCAATGTCTTGTACCTGCTGGAGTGCGCCCCCGCAGCTATGTTGCTCGTGTCAAAGGAGAAATTCAACCCGGCATATTGGGCCTCAGTCCCTAGCCTGCGCTCTACCGTCTCTATCATCTTTGTGAGCTCGCCAGGATTGGCGTGCCGCTGCGTCGCCTCATAGAACTCCAGTGGATATCTCGTCTGAACATCCATATTGTAAGCCTCCTTGCCAATCTCAGTTGGGTCGATATGGGTGCTCAGTATGAGGGGGGCGTCCATCGTGCCGCCTCGCTTCGACGGCAGGAAGCGCTTGCTGAAGTTCAAAAGGGCGTCAAGCAAAAGCATCACACAGTCTTCATCGCCGTCGCAGTCCCTTCTCTTAGCCGTGTGGAAGAACGGGTGCGCGTAACCGACCGTGGCTTCCGTGAACCCAATTATCCTTCCCACCACCCCAACTGAGGTGTGAGGGGCCAGACCTATGACCAAGTGCCCCACGAGGTCAGCCGTCTGGCTTGCGTTGTAATATGTTGGAAGATTATAGTGCTTCTTCAACAAATCGTCAATAAATTTAGTGGCCCTGAGGAGGTAATCGCCACCGGTATTTGAAATTATCAAGTCTTGAACTTTCATATCCACTACCTGATCGTCCCGCTCAAGCTGAGCCCCGTCCTTATCCTCAGTGTAACCCAAATCGCGCAGTAGCTCGACGGGCGTCCCTATCTCTCGAGGTATGAAATGAGTAAGTGGTACATCCGTTGCATCAAACCTTATTGTGCCATCTTTGAAAATCTCCACGCCATGCTTCGCGCGCAGGATCCCCTTCTCGATGGGCTCAGGGATCTTGAATTTACTTATCATGCCTATGACTCCCTTGACAAGATCTGGGGGTTTCTCCTGTAAGTTCTCAGCCGCGGTATCGAGCATCGATTTAAGGTCTACCGCGCGCTTGGTGAAGTACTCCGCACGCGACTTACAAGTTGGACAAGTCTCACCCTGAACTATGCGCCTACACTTCGGACAGCTTTTCACGTATTCAGCTATACTGCCGCACTTCTGGCACTTCCTCGTGAACCCTGTCTCACCGCATTTCGGGCACTTGAGCGTGGCAAGATCAACGTAGGTTTCCCCGCCTTTACCTGCTGCCTTTATCAGGCTACGCGTCATCCCGCCGCGCAAACTAACTGGGAAAAGCATGTGCACTGAGGGCTTCATCCTTCTGGGGTCAGCTTTTTCAGGCCTGCCCATCCTACCGCCGATGCGAGTAGGTCCTTCCTTCCTGATGGTAAAGCCGGCCAGAGCACAAACTATTACCATAACGTCCTTGAACTGGCTCTCTCGAAGGGTTTTCTCGAACTTGTCCTTAGTCAAACGCTGCCCTTCCAGAAGCCCCAAAGATCTACAGAGCGGCAGGGCATGCTCCTGAATTACCACCTGCGTACCATCTACTCTGTGGGGCACACCAAGCTCCTCCAAAATCCGCTTCGGAGCTTGATTCAGCGCTATACTCAATTGCTTGAGTTCGCCGCCTTCAAATTTGGGTTCTCCGCTCGATAACCAGTTGCAGAGTTCCTGCAGCTCCTCAACTTTGATTTCTGAATAGCTATAAGTGTACGCAGGATGTAGCGGTACTCCCAGCTCTTCTGAGATATTTATAGCTAGAGCTGGCGGTGGGATTGTGTATGGTTTTGAAACGTATTGGGTTAAATCTGCATCAAACTTTTTGCCCTTCAAGGCGCGCTCCACCTCCTGAGCCCACCACTCCTCACAATAGCAAGATGGCATCAGCAGGTGGTTGTTTTCCAGAAACTCGCCGAAGCCGATCAAAATGTCCCCTAAAAACAATATCTCATCGACCTGCTGCCTGAGTTCAAGCGCCTGTTCAACTGAATTTATCTGGACGACTGACCCGTCCTTGAGCTTGACAACCGGTCCCTTGATGCTATCGACTGGTGTGACCGCCCCGCCCTTTCCGGGCCTCTCAGTTTTGAGTTGTGTGCCAGCCACTAGGAAATCATCGCATATCGCCATCGTCGCCGGATGAATGCCCACGGCGGCAATTCCCGTGTTCCTCGCCCTACCGTAGCGGAGCCTGAAACCGCCCTCACGACCCTTGTGCCCTTCCGTCCCTGGGTGTGAGAAAACCGGCCTTCCGGCTATAACCTCTCCTAGGTATTTTTCACCCTTCGGGAAAACTGGCCCGGTCTCCTCGTTTGAAGGAGCCTTCGCAATGATGCTGGACAGCCAAGACCAGCCGTCGATGTTGAGCCTGTTGACATACTTCATTATCTTGGGGGCCTTCTGCATTACTCCCTCAACCATCGCCAAGACTGCACCGCCCCGAACCATGTTGTGGCCTATCCGTTCAAGATCCCGAAAAGCCATCACGGAGGCTTCTCTGCCCGATGGATCGCCCGTTATCTCCACGGGGATGTTCTGCACCGCCAATCTTATGTCGTCTGCCGCTGGCGTGTACTGCTCGCGGCCCACGCTTGTTCGGTAGATCTCAACTTCCTCGACAAATCTCTCGATTTCCCTCTCGTTGGCCTTGTAAGGGCTCAAGTAAAGTCTGCGTCGGACGAAATCACCTGCAAGCACGGCAAGCGCTGCGGCTGTCCCCCCTGCCGCTCTGATGGGGCTGGCAAAATAAAGCGCCAGATATTGCGTACCATCAAAATTGTTCTTTATCTTGACCTCGGTTATCCCCTCTATCGGTGCTACCACGACCCCCTCAGTCAAAACAGACAGCGCTGTGCGAATCGCCTGCTGGGCTGAGGTTTGATCGTCCATCTTTCCGAATTTTCCGTCCACTATCATCTCTGCGACTTTGAGCGCTACCTCTTCCCTGGGCATCTGTTTATCAAGCTCTCTTATTACCTCGGCCACGCCATTAGGACCGACAAGCTTCTCCACCCTGCTAGCGAGGTCACCCGCCTGCGGAATCTCCGGCTCAAGCTCTGGATCCTTTCCCAAGGATCTGGCATCCCTCGCGATTTTGTAGATTTCCTCTGTCTTTCGCTCAAGCTCTCCGAAATATTTGGCCATAGATTGTCCGACTGCCTTCAACTGATTACCCCCATTAGACTATCGATGACGAAATCCGGCGCGTTTTTCGTGCCACTCGCCCTTTTGACATCCTCGGCTTTTGAAACCCCGCTCAATACAAGCACTGTCATCAAGCCTGTCCTGCTGCCAGCTTTGATGTCCGTGTCTATTTGGTCGCCAATTATCGCTGTCTCGCTCGGCCTAGTGCCGAGAATCCGTAAAACAAACTGGATTATGTACGGGGACGGCTTGCCCATTACAGCATTTGGTTTTCTCGCTGAGCTCCTCTCAAGCGCACCGATGATTGCGCCCGCACCGGGTGACAACCCTTTTTCAGTTGGATAAACATTGTCGGGGTTTGTCGCTATGAACTCCGCCCCTGATAAAAGGGCCCTAAAGCCTCCTTTGAGTTTTTCGTACGTCACTGATCTGTCAATCCCGACGACGACGTGTGTCGCCTTTTCATGTTTGACGAGATGTAATCCCTCGCGTTTCAGTTCCTGCATTAGCCCTTCTCCTCCTATTGCGAAGACTCTGGCGTTCGGGTCCCTCGCCTTTATGTAATCGGCCGTGACCTGCCCAGATGTCACCACCTCGCCTTCGCTCGCCGGTATGCCCATGCTCGCCAGCTTTTTCACGTACGATGAGCGAGAACTCTCTGAATTATTCGTCAGGAAAATCACTTTCTTACCGGAGTTTCGCAGAAAAGCTACGGCCTTCGCTGCGCCCTTAATCGGCTCGCTACCGCGGTAAAGGACGCCGTCCATGTCTAAGATGACTGCAGACATTTTTTGAAGCGCCTGTTTGAGTTCACGCAAATTTTTTCACCTCAGTATTGTGAGTTTGCAGGTTCACGATCGGGACGATGCCAGGTGTGGGCGTAACTCCGAGCTGCCTCATAAAATTAGTCATACCTTGAAAAGTGCCTGAGTTAATTACCGAAACGTCGCGATAGCGCTCGTAGCCAAATATGTGCAGGTGACCGCAGTGAAAAACGTCCGGGACATCCTCGATGACAAGATAGTCCTTTTTCTCCGGTGATATCGCGGTGCGACCTCCATATATTGGGGCCAAGTGCCTTTTTTTCAGGAGCTTTACCATTGGCGGCGTGGTCTTCTCGCGGTTAAGCCCCGGGATACTGGATATCACGTCATCGAAGCTTCTACCGTGGTAGACTAAAAACTCGACGTCGTGGAGGGTAAGGCGCGCTGGGTTTCCCACCATTATTGAATTCAAATCGTGCAACCCCTCGGCAATGTCCCTGTGAATTGCTGGTTGCGGCTCTGCGGGGCGAACCGCGTCGTGATTTCCTGGGGCTATTATGATTTTGATGTGTTCAGGTATTTGAGCCAAAAGTTTGGCCGCTTCGTCATACTGTTTGAATATATCGTTTATAAGGAGTTCCTCCTCTTGGTGTGGATAAACTCCGATTCCATCGACGGTGTCACCGGCTATCACCACGTACTTTACCATGCCAGCGAGCTCTTCTTCCGGTCCGTCGGATTCGCCGCGAAGCCACTTGATGAACTTCAAGAACGAGTCCTCATAAAACTTCGTGCTACCGACATGCAGATCCGACAACAGAGCAGCACAAACAGGTTCTTCGGCCCGATGAATCTCCCGCCTTATGGGCACGTCCGGCCATATTATGTCCCTCACAAAAAGTCTGAGCGACCTGCCATCGCTTTTTAGTGATGCGACGACACCCACAACCTCATCGTTGTTCACCTCTGCCGCTTTTCGGAGTAGTTCTTTGTTGCTGCTAAAAACGAACGCGGATACCGAGCCGCTCAAGTCCTCAAGATCTATCAAAACGTTCCCGGCGGAGGACTCCCTCTTATCGTTCACGAGCCCGACCACCTTTACCAATTGTTTATCAAGCAAGTTCCTCAAGCTGCTAATCTGGACAGCATCATTCAAATCTAGCCGCTTTTTCATCATCGAACTCAGGCGCTCATACCTGTCCCTGAAAAGCCCCACAAAACCCGAAAGTTCGCCCTCACTGTAACTTTGCCCTGTTATGTCCTTCAGGACCTTGACTCGGGAATCGTACTCAGCAGCCAACGGTTTGAACTTGGTATGCGAAAGACCAATCGGCTGCTTCTCCTCAATTCTCAGTTTGGGTTTGTCCAATGCCTCTGGCTGCGGGATGGATTGTGGAGGAGCCACCTGTTGTTTGTAAGCACCTCCCTCGAGTATTTCTGAAACAATCTCACCTGTTATCATGAATGGTTTGCTTTCCGCCTCTCTTAGGGCAGACAGGACCAAATCTGCAGAAGCTTCAGCATCTTTGCTGTTTCGCAGCTTTTCAAGACCTTCCTGTGTGAGCTGCATGTCTGCCTCGATGAACTTGCGGACGAGAGAACCTTCATCCATAATGGATCCCCTAGACCAGCGTGAGCTGGCGTGGCAATTTCAACGCGTCTGTTGTCACGAGTTGTTCGTCCTGAATGGCAGCAATTGC
>JBDRCL010000115.1:0-2320 GCA_043821745.1 Methanobacteriota archaeon
ATCCGGATCCTCGTCCGGCAATTCTGGAAGAAGATCACGCCGGAGATGAGAAAACGGGCGGAGGAACTCGGCCTGTCCCTCAACGAATGGGTGACCCTCGCCTCGATCATCGGCAAGGAGTCTGGAAACAAGGAAGAAAAAGCTATTATCTCAGCGGTTTTCCATAACCGATTGAAACAGGGCATAAAACTGCAAAGCGACCAGACGGCCATCTATGGTCTTGAACTGAAAGAAAAACTTATGGGAAAAGGCCGTAAGTATTACCGGAAATCGGACACGCCATACAACACATATAGGATCATGGGGTTACCTCCCGGTCCCATCGCTAATCCCAGCATCGATTCACTGCGAGCCGCACTCTACCCCGCTAAAGTTGATTATCTCTATATACTGGCAAAGAAAGACGGAACGTACAAGTTCTCGACAAAAAAGTGATACCCATAGAGCGGGATTGCCGTCCTTACAGGGTTGTTATCGAGGAGATTAACCCATGAATGAACCGGAGGAGCAAAAACGGCTGGTGATAGAGGCGTATCATGAGGCTGCTCATGCGGTTGCCTGCCACCTTCTGCATAAGAGATTTAAATATGTTACAATAAAATCCGATGGAGAGAAGTTAGGAAAGATCATATATCCACCAAAAAGTACGAAAAAATACCCTTCGGAAAAAGAACGGAAGGTGTTCGGGCGAGACGTTAAAGTATTTATTGCTGGTCCAATTGCAGAAGGGATTCTATCGGGGAAGACCAACTTTGAAGATGTATTCTCTCTTCTTAACAGTGGAGACAAACATAAAATTGACGATATCCTTTGGAAAATTAGCTTTGATGACACAAAACTTCTTATATATGCGCCACGGAATTGGCAAGCAGTAACAAGGCTTGCCTATCATCTTCTTTCGGAAGAAACAATAAATCATCAAACAGCGGCGAAGCTAATCAAGCAGTCGCTTGAGGATTATGACAATGGGCTTCGACGTGAGATCTCAGCGCTGCACTATACGCATTATTCCCTCTATCAAAAACAGGTATCCGACGCTAGGGCCAAATTTAGGGAACGGATGAAGGCTGTTCATAAGGACTTACGAAAAGAATAAATATTTTTTCGGCTTGAAGAGACTTGATTATTAGCGATAATCCTCACCCGACTTCGATACCGTTGCATCGTGGATTTGTAGCCAGCAATTCCGCCGTTTTTGGTTTTTGAAAAATCAGAAATCGGCTATTTTTGAGCACTCCTTCCTGAACTAAATGATTGACGGCCTTCAAGAAGAGAGGTAGCTTTCAGACCGTAATCGTCAAAAGTACCGCCTGACTTTGCTTGGTTCTGTTATTTTCCGATCAATTTTATAGGTGTCCTATGTGGAAACCGTATAATCAGTAGTTTGGCAAAACAGACGTGGCCAGACAAAGGGGACCGTATGAACACCGATGAGACGAGTCGACTACTGCGAAAAACGATAAAGGTCACGCGCGAAGACATCTCCCGCGCAAAGGCGTGGTTGGTCGAAACGGAAGGCGGCGCCACGCAGCAGCTTGTCGAACAATGGTTAACGCCCCAGCAGGCAGTCGTGCCGGTGAATGCCACAGTTGACCTGAACGCGGATGACAGCGCGGAGCAGATTGCGAAGTACGCTCGCGCGTTCAGCCTCAGGCTGGCTTTCTACCAAGCCCAGTGGGAGCTTATCGCCGCGGGGGAGTTGTTCCCCTGCGGCTCCTTCGGCGATTGGCAGGCCTCGCTTGGTTATCGCCACCGCGGTTATAGCGGAGGCCTTGATATCAAAGGTATTGGGTGTCCGTTCCCAAACGCCGTCATCCGCCCACCCCTGAGCACGAAGCCCTCGACCGACCCCGACATCTTCCTCAGAGGGGTGGATTGCAATAGTCTCCACGATGGCATCTTGGAAGCCATCGATCAGGCGCTCCTGTGCTTCCGACGAGGGCTCTACATGCCCGCCACCGCGATGCTAGCTGCCGCGGCCGAGGCGACTTGGATTGAGTGCGGGATTGCGGTCGCCAAGCAGCTGTCGAACGCAAAACTCGCCGCGACTGTGAGTGACCCGTATGCGAGTATCAGCAAGAAGATCGCAGAAATTCAAAAGACCTTGCAGTCGCCGGACGGGAAGGCGCTGCTCAAAAGAGCCGGCCGTACCCCGGCTGACGCGGACAACGCCGAAATCTGGACGACAAACCTTCGGGAGCGTCGAAACGCGCTCCATTGGGGGAAGGCGAAGAGCTTCGTAGCCGACCACAGTGAGACAGCTTCACTGATGATGGGTGCCCCTTTACACATTGGGACGCTTGAGGCAATTCGGACGGTG
>JBDRCL010000116.1:0-6189 GCA_043821745.1 Methanobacteriota archaeon
CTCTCCTCTTCAGACAACAACACCATTTCAAGCAATTCCGCGTACAACAACACTCTGGGAGACCAACAGTCGAATGCTCGTCCAGAAGAAGAACCTTTGCGCCATTCTCCGCTGCAGTTTTAGCTGTGTAACACCCTGCAGGACCGGCGCCTACAACCACGATATCGTAGTGCAAAATATTCAACCATCCGCAAACCACTATTTTCACGAATACTATCTTAAAGTTTGCGACGTCTAATTTTTAACATTTGCGGCAATAGAACTCTTCGGTACTATGCCACGTGCGATAATTGTCAGATATGGTGAGTTGGCCCTGAAAAGCGAGCCTGTGCGGAGGCGATTCGAGCACATCCTTATCAGGTCAATGAAGCGAACCCTGAGCGGCTTGAACTACTCTATCCGGTCCGAACGCGGCAGGATTTTCGTCGACACTAATTCCACGGCAACGGCAGTCAAGCGCCTGGCGCAGGTGCCTGGCATAACTTCCCTCAGTCCGTCTGTGTGGGTCAAGGCAAACATGCCTGACATCCGTGTCCAAGCCTTAAAAATCGCCAAAAAAGAACTGAAGCCAGGGATGACCTTTGCCGTCAGGACCAACAGAGTGGGGAAGCATCCGTTCTCAAGCAGGGATGTAAATGTAGATCTTGGATCGTCGATTCTTCCCATCATGAAAAATCTCAAGGTTAACCTCTCCACTCCAGAAGTCACCATATCAATCGAGATTCGTGGAGAAAATGCCTACGTCTTCGCGAATACCGTGGAGGGTGTTGGCGGATTACCGGTTGGTACTCAGGGTAAGGTCGTGGCGATTTTATCCAGCAATGTAAATGACGTCGTGGCTGCGTTTATGATGCTCAAAAGAGGATGCGCAGTATTTCTCCTATTCCTTAACTCGCAAAACAATTTAAACGGTCGGATTTCGAAACGCGCTGTTTCATCCGCAAAAAAACTAGTTGGGTTCGGCTCATCAAACGTACTGTGGTCATTCCCATTCAAGGAAATCCTGGCCACGCTCCGAAAGAAGTCTAGCGACAGGGCAGCATTCTACATATGCAGGCGTTGTGAATTGCGTGCCGCCGAGATAGTTGCAAAACGTGTCGGTGCGGAGGCGATTGTAATCGGAGATGACGCTAGACTTATCGCGACTCAGCTGCTGGCAAACTTGAGCGCGACCGACGAAGCCTGCAAGCTGGCCGTGTTAAGGCCCCTTTCTGGGATGAGCGAAGATGATATCAGGCGGTCTTCTGAAAAAATGGGCGTGAAGTTTTCTACTGGCTTTTCTCCCCCGTGTCCTACTCCGGCTGGCGAGATAATTAGCGTCGAGGAGCTCAAAACTTTGGAAAAGGAAATAAAAATCGATACCGTTATTGACTGTGCTTCTAAGGGATTAAAGAAAATAAACAAGGTGAATAAATGAATCTAGTGATTAAACCTTCAGCCTCCATCTCGGGAGAGGTTGAAGCCCCACCGTCAAAACTCCACACCCAATTCTCCGCCGCGTTGGCAATTCTCACCGGCGGGAAAAGTACCATAGAATCCCCGCTCAGGGTGAGAGACACGAACGTGATGCTCAAGGCAGCGGAATCCCTCGGCGCCACCGTGAAGCGAGCCAAGGAAAGGTGGTCAATCTGGGGCGTGGATGGAGAAATCAAGTCAGACAAGAACATGATAGACGCCAAAAACTCCGGTACCGCCATGAGCATCCTGACGGCCATTTCCACGCTTTCGCTGACATCGATAGTGCTCAACGGCGATGCCCAGCTGCGTTCTCGGCCGATGCCCGTCTTCTTGAAAACGCTACGAAGCCTGGGCACTGAAGTCTATTCCACGAAGCCGAACGACAGCCCCCCCTTCATGGTGTTCGGCGGGGGGATGGCTGGTGGAAAGATAAGTATTGGTTCCCTCGAGACCAGATATCTGCCGGCCATCCTAATCGCGGCTCCATACGCGAAGAAAAAGGTGGAGCTGAAACTCAAGGTAGAGCCATTAGACCCGGTCTCGGAGCTTATGAAAATAGGTCGCGTCAAGGTCGTGGAGAAGAGGAACACCATTTCCGTGCCGAAACAACCTTACCGCGTTTTCAGCTACCGAGTGCCGCAGGAAGTTGCCGGCACCGCCCCATTCATGACTGCGGCCTGCCTGACCAACTCGAAAATTAAGGTAACCCACTCTCGGGAAATGACAAAACGCGACAAGGAGTTCCTCAACTACCTGAAGTCGTTCGGCATCTTACCTCACGCCTCCAGAAAAAGCGTGAATTTGGAGGGGGGACATAAGCTCAAGGCTGCCAAGTTGAACCTCTCCTCAGCTCCAGAATTCCTGCCCATGTTCGCCGTCATCGCGTGCTTGGCAAAGGGGAAGACGCTGTTGCACGGTGTGGCTGGCGCCAGGACCATGAAATCGGACCGCATTTCGGCCATCACCAACGAGCTGCGTCGAATGCGGGGGAGACTATTGGAGAGGAGTGACGGCCTACTCATCCAAGGGCCTGTCAAGCTCAAGGGACGCGAAGTAGACGGTCACAACGATTACGCCATCACCGCGGCCCTAGCGGTGGCTGGGTTGATCGCGGATGACAAAACAACGATAAAGAACGCTGCCGACTCTCTTTCATCAACATACTCGCGTTTTATTTCCACGTTTCAAACACTCGGAGCTGAGATAAGTTACGGACGTTGACAGAGAAAATTAATTAACTACGGCTAATCAATTTGAAATGTGATGATGTGAAGGGGCAACTCAGCATTGAGTTCATGATCGTGTTCACTGGACTGCTTATCATATTTGCCACCATTACGATGCCCCTTTATAATCAGTCACGCCTTGATGCTGAAAAGGTGACTAAAATTGCAGAAGCGCGCGAAGCCGCCAACGCCTTAGTTGGTGCTTTAAATACCATCTACGCCAGCGGCCCTGGATCTAAACTAACAATCGAGTACTCGCTCCCACAAGGAGTTGCGGCGGTATACCTGGGTGGGTACGAAAGGCTTGACGTGGATGGCTTAATCGCAACGGGTGGGCGTGTCCCCATAAACGGCCGAGCTGATGTCCAGATTTTGTTGGATTTCAACGGCGACGGCGCGTGGGACGGCAATCGTGAAGCCGTGGTGCTTGTCGATACAATCCTGCCGAGCCGTTGGGACGAGAACTCCGTCGAACTTGACGACAGCTGGGTAGATGAAAACTGCGTGCATGTTGAGGAAAACTTAAAAGTCGGCTTCAGTTATGGGACACTTACCCAAAGGACTATCCACCGAACCACTCTGACCTACAACTTTACCCCCAGCTTCGTGTATCCGCGAAGGATTTTAATCATCGACGAAATTGTAGGGGGCACCTGAATTGCGAGGGCAGGCGGCAGTGGAGTACTTGTTGATTTTCTCCGTGGCGCTCACGTTGTTCGCCTCAGTAACTGTTGTACAGCTGATAAACCCCTCCAGCGACGCAGCCGGAGACACGCTCTACCTATCGCAGGCGAGGAACGCCGTCGACGCCATCGCTGGAGCCATTAACACGGTTTACGCTAACGGACGCGGAGCAGTGAAGAGCGTCAGCTTGCAGATTGACAGGAGCTGGACCCTTCAGCTCGATAATGCCACAAACAAGCTAATGATAACAGTCGGGATATCAACTGGAAGCGAAAACGTTTGGGACAACCTGCGTTACACAATCAAAAAAACCCAATCAATTTCGAATATCGACGCCGGCACTTACACTGCGATCGTGGAGTGGCCCAAAAACGTAAATGCCCAAGAAAATATTTATGACGGCGCCCTCGCTGACAAAAAAATCTACATTTACATCAACCCGAGTGGAGGTTAGGACTGTGAGACACGAAAAAAGAGGATTTTTCTCGATTGATGCGCTCTTCGCCCTAACGCTTCTCTTGATTGTTACGGCTTCCTTTATGAATATTTACGAGGGTAGAAAAAGGTCTGCCGAGTTGATTGACGACAGGCTGGAGGCTAAGATAATCGGCGAAAAGCTCGCAGCAGCCATGAACACGACCTATGTCGGGGGAGCAACCTTTGAACTCCGTGTGAACCTACCTGAGAATGTGGGAAAACATTCATATCTAGTCACTTTCGACAATGTGAAACTTCAAATTTCCGTAGAAAACTCGGCCTGGGGCGCGGTTAGAATTGGAGTCGCCTGCAAAAACGCCGCAAATTTCGTGCTTGGGCCGGAAAACCTCAGGAACTATATCCGAGTCTATTGGGATGGAAATCAGATAATGGTCGTGGCCACATGAGGGGACAATCAAGCGTGGAGATGTTGATCTTGATGGGGGCAATCCTGATAGCTGTTACCACGACGCTTTACATAGGCATAGGGAGCAACGAGTCGACTGCCGTCATGCAAGCTGCGCGGGATGGGACCGAAAACGCGACGGCGGCGATAGATGCTGATTATGCGTGCTCGATTGATATGGAAGGACTTGCTTTAAACGCGGGGACGGTTACAATTCAAGTCATAGTACGGAACGCCCCGTCAGAAAACATTATTTGGGATTATTTCAGGGACACCATAATTAAGAAAAACATCAGGGAAGGCGCGCTTAAGTACATCAACAATGCACTGTTTGGTTCCTTCCCCGAGAACGCTGCACCGGTTAAAGCTGCCTACGATACCTACGATGTAACCGTCGAAGTAAGGAAGGTGACCAAATGAACGAGCGAGGCCAAGTTTTCACCATCGACATGTTTCTCGCGCTAGTACTGACAGCGCTGGTGGTCAGCTATTCCGGGCTAGCCCTAGAACAGGCGCGCAGGCAAGCGGAGGAGTACTCGTTCAGATATTCCCTTGAACGCACGGCTAACGATGCCGCGGATGTGCTCGTAAAAACTTCGGGTAGGCCCATCAACTGGGCGGAAAATCTGGGAAAGCTTGAAACAATTGGGATTATGGAAAATGACAGCGACGGGAACCCAATACCAAACAGTCTTTCGATGCGAAGGTTCGAAAACCTCAAGCGTCTATGTTCTAACGGGAACTGGACTGCCCTCACAAACGCGGCACAAGCGGTGAGGAATCTTTTCAACAATTCTGAGAACTTTGAAATCACCCTCCTAAACGAGATTACCGGGGAAAATATCTATCCCCCCATTTACCCGCGATGGGACACCAAAGACACTTCTGGGGCGGAGAACTCACTCGAGGTGGTCGTAGTAAAACGTATAGTCGGCACGGGAGTGAAAATAGAAAATATAACTGAAAATATAGTTCACTCACAACAACCAGAAAAGATTAAAATGTACTTTGAGGTGGAACCAAACGAACTCGACACTCGAGATTGGTATATAGTGCTAAACCGCGCTACAAGTAATCAGCCAGTAGTTGATATTTGGGTAAATCGAGGCATATCTGGCCCTGCGAATTCTGACTTCAAATCTCCAGGAACAAGGGACCCACCCTTTAGAGTACTATGGCACGGAATAAATTATCCTGATGGATCTGACTATGGATTTCCCGAGAACTTACACGAGGGCACGAATTTTATATCAACCCGAGTTGTGGGCCAAGGATACCCCGTCGATATCTACGTGTTGTCGCTACCGCGATGTTCGCAACCTCAGTTCCTATTGCTCCCCGATTTTGCCACGCTTGAGGTGAAGTTATGGAGGTAGGACGATGAACATTCGGCGTGACCGAAAAGGTTTCTTCTTCAGCCTTGACGCAACCCTTGGGGTGCTGGTTGTGATAATAGTGATAGCCGGAGTTGCGCGCATTGGCGGAACTGGGCAGACGTACGAACAGCACGGCAACTTGAAACTTCAAAGGTACGCAAACGACGCGCTTGAGGTCTTACAGCTAACGGACACTCTTGACTCGATTGTGAATAATGTCGAAGCAGGTAATCTGAGACCTGCTGAGAACCTAGCTAGGACTTTAAGAGAGATGTTGCCGGCTGAGATACAGTTCAAGTTTGTTATCGGCGACAATCGGCTAACGGTTTATCCGAGCGATACAGCAGACTGGGCAACTGCTTTTTCAGGCGCTAAAGAATTAGGCGTCGCAGTCCGCATGACGACATTTTCCGAGGCAAGCACCAGATTTGAACCTATAACTCTCTACGTCTGGCGTGGGGTGGAGGTAAGTTGAATATGCGATTACACAGTGACCGGAGAGGTTTCGTAATCAGCGGGATCGCCCTGTTGCTCGTATTGCCGGCGATGTTGCTGGCAGCTT
>JBDRCL010000117.1:0-3812 GCA_043821745.1 Methanobacteriota archaeon
CCTCAGCTCGGTGATGTCCTTTGAGGTCACCGTGACAGCCCTGACTTCGCCAGTTTTGGTATCCTTTACTTGGCTCAACGTACGGAGGAAAACCTTGCCCAGCTTTTTGTATGTGTGCTCTTGCTGCACGGCTTTGCCAGTTTTAATAACCTCATTTACCGCCTCAGAAATTTCTTTCGTCTCCTTAGGCGAGTGAAAATCAACGTATGATTTACCAACAACTTCGTCCTTCGAAACGCCAAGCCTGCGAAGAAGTTCATTATTTACAGAGAGATACCTAAGGTCCTTGTCCAGCATGTATATCGAGTCGCCCGAGGACTCCACCAGAGAACGGTATTTCTCCTCGCTCTCACGCACCTCATCCTCCGCCCGCTTGCGCTCGGTGATGTCTTGCCCCTGAGCTATTGTAGAAATAAGAGTCTTGCCGTCCTCAGCATAGATGTTCGCAGAGTTCCAGAGTGAGATTCGTGTATGTCCATCCTTGCAAAGAATCGGGATTTCCACCGACTTCCAGTATTCACCATCCAAGGCGCGTTTGATCTTGTTCAGCGATTCGTTTCGGCTTGATTCAGGGAAGAGCATGCTCAAATCCTGACCGAAGACCTCGCCGGCTGTATAACCCGTAAGATGCTCAAATGCGTGGTTGAACAGGCTAATCCTGCGCTCCTTATTCCAGACGATGATAGGGGCGTTCGCATAGTCGATCAGTTTTTCCAAGCGGTCACGCGTCTCCTTAAGCTCTGCCTCCGCACGCCTTTGTTCTATTTTATTTTTTGAACTATTGATCACGTCGTCTCTGACCCTTTTATAAATCCCCTGGGTTATTTTTCCCCTCATCCTCACAATAAAATCATCCGGCGGTATGTAGTGACGATTTTCACATACGTAACCCTGGAGAACGATTTTCGGGTGTACGTAAATTATATCGAGCAAAATTTCAGGGGCGAATTTATTTTCATCGTACAAACAAATTGCAGAGGATTTGCTTCCGGGAAAGAAATAGTTCAACTTTGCCTCATACTCCATGAGCTTTTCAACTCCCGGCTGTTTTCTCAAGGCCCAGCCCATCTCCCCCATGATCCTTAAACCTTTGTATCCATCCCCAATAGCCGCCTCCTCACTTCGTTTCAACAGCTCTACCATTCTATCGGGATCAAAATAGCCGCTCTTGAGGTACGTTTCATCCGTAGTTAAAAATTCAAGCTGTTTCGACTCGATGTATTCCCCGACATCTATATTGAAGGCTTGAACAATTTCATCTTTGGTGCTTTCTTCAAGGATATAGACACATTTCTCATTATTTTTGAGACCGGCAAGCAAGAACGGAACAATGACGGAGTATTGTTCTTTTTTATCCCTGTAAATCCCGCATAAATGCTCCCCCAATCTGAGCTTCTCAAGTTCCTTCTCATACCCTTCAATCGATTTTGCTTCTTGTGGCTTCCTAGCCCGCTTGCGCTTAATTTCTCCCCCCCCCCGATGGAGACGTGCAGCGGCTTGCGCCCATTAGATTGCGTCGTTTTCGCGCTTGACCATCCATTTGCCAGTGGCCTCCAATATCAGTTGCACTTATACACCAATTAAGTATTTTGTCTCAATCTTTCAAATTTTGAAACATTTACTTTATGTCCACAGATTTTCACGATTGGCCCGCCACAGCTTCCCATCTCTGAACATCCGCTCCGTCCGACAGACCAAGACCCTCAGCTGCATCCTGGGCCAACGGGGTGGGTAAACCCGCCGTGTTTTGAATTTTTGTGCAAACCGAGCTATTTTCGTGCAGAACCTACTTTATGTGCAAAGCCACGTCGATGTTCGACCTTTTGAACGCCTGGACGATCTCCTCCTTGGTGCTTTCATCCAGAACGAAAACGCACTTGTCATTGTTTTTCAGGCCCACGCGCATGAACGAGACCACTACGGAGAGCTGTTCCTCCTTGTCCCTGTAGATGCTGCAAAAGTGTCCCCCCAGTTCCTGCTTCTCGAACTCTTCCTCAAGTTCTACAATGGGGTTTGACATCTTGATCCATCTTATTTTAAATATTGCCCCCGCAAAAATTCTCGGTCAATCAAGTGAAGCGGTGCCTTTGTCATCGCTTCCTCCCTCTTTTAGCTTTCCGCCCCTTGACCTCGGGCTTGGCCTTCGCCTTCAGCATCCTCTCCTCCTTCTCGAGCTCGGACTTCCGCCGCTGGTAGTCCTTGACCATGGCGTCGTAGGTGTCCCGGGAGATGGAGCCGTCCTTGAAGTACTTTGTCTCCGCTTCCCGCTTCAGCTTGGGCAGTTGCGCCTTCTCCTTCTTGATCCGCTCCAGCTTGCCCGCGCGCTTTGTTCTCCGAACGACAAAGGTCGTGACCACTCCAGCGGCTACAATCGCCGGGATGATCGCCCACCAGTACTGGGAGATGAAGGGCGGGATGATCGTCGGCGTGTACACCGTCAACTCGAGCGTTTTCGGTGTTTCCTGGTTCCCTGCCAAGTCAGTCGAGTAGTACTCAACGGTGTGCTCGCCGTCGCCCGACAGGACGAAGGTGTCGCCGGTCTTCCACTCGCCGCCGTCGACTCGGTAATTTGTCAAGCTGACGCCGGAAGTCGAATCCATGCTCGAGAGTATGACCACCGCCGAGCCTATGTAGCCCTCTGCGCCCAATTCTCCCGAGAGGGAGTGGGTGGTGCTAGGCGGCGTCTGGTCAAAAATCACCGATGCCACAGCGGATTGTCCGATATCCCCGGCTGTGTCCCTGACCCGGATATAAATGTTTTTGAGACCGTCTGGTGCTGAAAGCGTGTATGACTTTGACGTTTGGTAGGGCTCCCAGTCGCTCCAGATGATGCCGTCGCTCGAGAAAGACATCCGCGCCGCGTTCAGCGCGGATATTGTCAGCTGAATGTTAGCCGAGTTGATATATTTGGCGCCCTCTGCGGTCTGAAAACCAGTCACCTTCGGAGCGGTCAGCTTGGCGGTTAACGCCCTGGCCAGTGACCAATTCCCTGACCCCGCAGCGTTGGCTCCTTGAACCCTCCAGTAATACATGGTCCCGTATGACAGGGCCTCGGATTGGGAAAGGGTCGCCGTCGATTCGATCGTCGTTTTAGTTAGCTCGATGCGCGAGAAATTTTCATCCGTGGCCAACTGCAGCGTGTATGTCTTGGCACCGGCGACATCGGCCCAGTCAAACGTGGGTGTGTCAATATCGAGCGTCACCCCGTTATCCGGAGACATGAGTTCGGGGGCAGCTGGAGGCATCAGTCTGGTTATAGTCAAGGGAATCTCAGCGGTCCGCGTCAACCCCCCGCCCGTTCCAGTCACTCGATAGATAAAGGAGCCCGTGGTCGCGTTGATCGTCGTCGAGAAGGCCAGAGTGCTGGTGAAATTCGGGGTGCCGGAAGGCGGACTAAAGCTCGGGATAACCCCAGCGGGTGCCGTTCCCACCCAAGAGCCGCTGACCAAGACAGTTTGGGACGAGCCGGAAGTTAGCTTGACGCTCACCGCGGTCGACGCCGAACCCGCCTGCTCGACTGAGAGGCTGCTGGGCGATGCGCTCATTGAAAAATCAAACACCCCGGGGGTGGTCGTTGTGGTAGTGGTAGTTGTGGAAGACGCTACACCTTGAAGCAAATGTACATACCCCCCCTCGGCCACCGCCACGTAGGAGCCATTGCTTGAAACGCTAACGTCTTGAATCCAACCGCCGGCCAAACCCTGAAATGTCCAGACAGGAGTGCTGCTGTTCCTATTGAATAAATACGCCTTATCATCGCCCACATCGCTACCGACGACCAAGTAGGAACCGTCTAAAGAAACTGATGATAC
>JBDRCL010000118.1:0-4412 GCA_043821745.1 Methanobacteriota archaeon
GAACATACACGAGATCAAGGTCAGGGGCAAATCCGGCGAGCTGATGACGGAGTCCCGCAACGTGCCGTTTCCCGGGGTCCCCAGGACGAGCTACCTGGCCGCCCTCTCGGTGATACGTACCCTGAAGAACTTGAGCGACACTATCCACGTTGGCACATAGTTAATAACTCGGCGAGCTGCCTATTTTTTGGGTATCTTATGGTACAGGAGCAGTTGAGGGAAGCCATCCTCAAGTTGAAGGCCGAGCGCGACGCCATCATCCTGGCTCACAATTATCAGCGGGAGGAGATACAGCTCCTGGCGGACTACATCGGCGACTCGCTCGACTTGGCCCGTTATTCCACCAAGGTCAAGGGCAAGGTCGTCGCCTTCGCCGGAGTCGACTTCATGGCTCAGACGGCCGCGATGCTGAACCCGGACAAGACGGTGCTAATACCCGACTCCGAGGCCAGGTGCCCGATGGCAGCACAACTGCCCCCGGAACTTGTCAAGGAGGCCAAACGCAAGCATCCCGAAGCGGCGGTCGTGCTGTACATCAACACGCTGGCTGAAACTCGTGCTGAGGCCGATGTCGTTTGCACCTCTGCCAACGCCCATCAGATTGTCAACGCCTTGGACGAGAACGAAATCATATTTGGACCGGACAAAAACTTGGCTTGGTACGTTGAGCAGCGGACTGACAAAAAAATCATCCCCCTGCCTGATCAGGGCCACTGCTACGTTCACAGAATGTTCTCCCCGGCTGACATCCTGCTGAAGAAGGAGAGATTCCCCGACGCGGAGGTCTTGGTCCATCCGGAATGCGACCCGGAGGTGCAAAAAATAGCCAGCCACATCTGCAGCACGAGCCAGATGGTGGTTCGAGCCAAGGCCTCACCCGCTAAAAGATTCATAATCGCGACCGAGATAGGGATGGTCGAACGCCTCAGGCGAGATTTCCCGGCGAAGGAGTTCATCCCCGCACTGGACACGGCGGTGTGCGTACAGATGAAGAAGCACAACCTGCAGAAGCTCTACGAGTCTCTGCGCGACATGAAGCACGTCGTCACAGTTCCTGCGAACATCGCCGCTCGGGCGCGCATAGCCACCGAGAGGATGCTGGAGCTCTCAGGGAGGGCCACCAATGACTAAGGCCGAAGTCAGGAAGAAAATCAAGTACATGCTCGCCGAGGACTTGGGCAAGGGCGACGTGACATCCAACACGCTCTTCCCCCCCGAACTAAAGGTCAGGGCCGAGGTAATCGTCAAGCAAAAGGGCATCTTGGCCGGGGTGGAGGAAGCTGCGATGGTCTTCAAGGAGGTCGGAGTAAAGGCCAAAATCTTATGCCGCGATGGCACTAGCGTCTCTCCCGGCGACGTGATACTTAGCCTAGATGGCCCGGCAAGGAAAATATTAGCAGCTGAGCGAGTCGCGTTGAATCTTATGATGAGGATGAGCGGTATAGCCACGACGACTCGGGAGCTGATAAAAATCGCTAGGCGGAAAAATCCCAAAGTGATAATTGCCGCCACGCGGAAGACGGCCCCGCTGCTGAAATATTTCGACAAACGTGCGGTCGTGGTTGCTGGAGGCTCGCCGCACAGGTTCGGGCTGGACGACCAAGTCCTGATAAAGGACAATCATCTCAGGCTGGTCAGCTCGATCACTGAAGCGGTCCGCAAGTTCAAAGCGCGGGACAAAAGCTGGAAAATAGAAGTGGAAACGACCACACCGGAAGAAGCGCTTGAGGCGGCGAGTGCAAGCGCGGACATCGTGATGCTGGACAACATGACCCCGTCGCAGATAGCGCGCGCGGTAAGGATGCTGGAAAACCAGGGGCTGCGCAAGAAAGTCTCCCTTGAGGCGTCGGGCGGGATAGATCCCTCAAACGTTGCCGATTTCGCAGCAACGGGAGTCGACGTCATATCGACCAGTTACATGACCATGCGTTCGAATGCGATAGACATGAGCCTCAAGATTAGGAAAACAGTTCTCGGTAAATGAGTGAAAATATTTTCACATTTGTATTAATACAATAACAAGTGGTTTTAAGCTGATTGCATACAAAAGAAGAGTAAATCGGGGGGATTATATGGCCGAATTGACGACCAACGCCCAGAAAGCTTACGATGCGCTGAAGAAGCTAGGCGCGTTGAGCCCTGATACACTGAAGACGGCGGACGATGTCATGCGTGTTGCGCATCTTCCTAAGGGAATGGTGAACAACGCGCTGATGGAACTCGTCGCTAAGGGCTTTGCCAAGCGCGTGGCAAGGGAAAAGGCAGCGGGATACCACCTTACAAAATGACTGGACGGCCTAATCCCATTCCATGGTTTTAAATTTTTTGCCATATCCCACCGTGAGGTAGGTTTGGTGCTTGCGGGATAGAAGATTGCGACGTATCCAATTTTGGCATTACTTTCGGCGCCCCCTGCCCCGAAATAGCTTAATTGCACTCGCAGAACCAGAAACGGTGAGCCAGAGAATTTGGTGATTAAAAGTGAGAAAAATTGGGATGACGGAGCTCCCTCTGCATTACGGGACGTGTCCCGCTTGGCTGTTCAAAATAATGGTCAAGCTCTCGGGGGCGATATCCGAAACGATAATCTTGGAGCACGGGACTGCAGAATTTTTACGGAGAATCGCCGACCCTTTCTTCTTCCAGTCGCTCGGATGTGTGGTCGGCTTTGATTTCCATTCATCGGGCCTGACCACAACTCTCGCCGGGGCCCTGAAGGAGGCGCTGGAACCCGAGAAATTGGGCGTGGCTGTATGCGGCGGCAAGGGCAAGGTCTCCAAACAAACTCCTGACGAGATTGAAAGGCTCGCCGATGTGTTTTCGTTCGGATCTCGGAAGCTCGACGAACTGAAGTACGCAAGCAGGATGGTCGCGAAGGTCGACAATGCGTGCGTTCAGGACGGCTACCAGCTCTACCACCACACGTTCATTCTCAACGAGGACGGTGATTGGGCCGTCGTCCAACAGGGGATGCATGACCGGCTGGCCAGACGGTATCATTGGCTCTCTGAGGGTGCGGGCAATTTCGTCGAAGAGCCGCACGCAGGGATAGTAGGAGAACATAGGGCGGAAGCCACACTCGATATGACCGCGCGCGAGAGCGACGAAGCCCGAAGGGCAAGCGTGGACCTAGTGTGCGACAATCCGAAAAGCTTGATGCTAAGCGCGCGCGAAGCCGAGCAGCGCTCGCAGGATGAATATTTTGGGGGTGGTCCGCAGATGATGAAACTGGTCATGCAAAAGCAGCACAACATAACCAAGCTGTCGAAACAGACAGTTGCGGCTTTGCAGCGGGCCTACGAGTTCCAGCCGGAGAACTACGAGGAGCTCGTGGCGATACGAGGGATCGGTCCAAGGGCGGTGAGAGCGCTGGCCCTCGTGTCCGACCTGATATATGGGGAACCCCCTTCCTGGAAGGATCCGGTCCGCTTTTCGTTCGCCCACGGGGGCAAGGACGGCGTGCCATACCCGGTAGACCGACATACATACCAAAACACGATAGATATCCTCAGAAATGTTCTTGAAGAGGCAAAGATCGAGAGGCGGGAAAAAATGATTGCTTTACGGCGGTTGCACGATTTCGTCGGGTGAAACTTGTGCTCGCCTTTAATATCCTCGTTACTTTTTGTCAGGCCAGACTTCTTTCCGGTACGCTTGTTCCCAGAATAGATATTCGTACCTGCTGGCGGTGAGGAAAATCTGTTTGAGTTTTTCTTTATCGTGCTCGCTTTTCCGCTCAGCAAGTTTATCAAGTATTCCCTTTACCATGTCGACCTGCCACTTTCCTTCATCGCTGGTGTACAGCTCAATCGACTTGGCGTACAGCGGGTTTCCCTTCGGCGTTCCCTTGGCCTTCAATTTGGTGAACACGTACATGTATCCCCAGAGACATGGTGTAACTGCGGCCATAATCTGGCTCAGGTCTCCCGATAAAGCCGTGCTGAACAGGAAGTCTATGTAGCCCCTAGTCACGGGGGAGATCTCTTCCCTTTCCAACTCCTCCGGCGTCACGCCCAATTCCTTCGCGTAGAACTTCATGAGTTCAATCTCAACGGTGAGGGTGAACTTAAGAAGCTCGAACAACTTGGCGGATATTTCCGGGTCGTCGCATTTCGCCAAAGCCAACGCCCAAATTTTGTCGTAGACCTTGAGATAGTGGTAGTTTTGCTTCGAATAGTATTTGAACTTCTCCAAATCCAGACTCCCTTCGCCCATCTCCTTAACGAATGGATGTTCGACCTCCATGTTCCAGATTTTTTCCACCTGCTCCTGCAAGACGTCCGTAAATTTCAAACGACCACCTCTTTGGGCATCCCGTTTTTGTCCCAACCTCGAAGTTTATAGTATGCGTCGAGCATTTTCTCGAAATCTTCCTTTCTTATGCTCCTCCCCTTGGCCGGCCCCGCGCCCCC
>JBDRCL010000119.1:0-2540 GCA_043821745.1 Methanobacteriota archaeon
CCTTCGACACATGCGTGGCCATCTTGCCCAGTATCTTGAGGGCCTCCTCGGCTGCGCGCCTGTAACCGCCTACGATGACCGTAGGATGTATGTCCTGCTCAAGAAGCTCCTCAGCTTTCTTAAGCAACTCGCCTGCCAAGACCACAGCAGTTGTGGTGCCGTCCCCGACCTCATCCTCTTGGGCCTTAGCTATTTCCACCATCATCTTGGCGACTGGATGTTCGACATCCATCTCCTCAAGAATGGTGACGCCGTCGTTCGTTATCGTGACGTCGCCCAAACTGTCAACTAACATCTTGTCCATTCCGCGTGGCCCCAGGGTCGTGCGGACTGACTCCGCTATGACCCGAGCGGCCATTATGTTCATGCGCTGGGCGTCCCTGCCCAGATACCGCTGAACCCGCTCAGGCAGAATGAGTATCTGTTGTCCTCCCAACTGACTTGACATAAAACCCCTCCCATTTATTACTCATTGCCTTGCCCTTAAGAGTTTACAGTCTTTTTGCTTTTATTTCCTCGATTTGACTGATGAACCTCTTGTACGCCTAGGACTGCTTCAGTTTGTTCACGCCCCTCTTGTAAAGGTCACATCTGTTTCAGCTGCCCATGTGGTTGAGCAACATGGCGCCGCATTAGCCTCAGTTGTATTTATGAAATAGTTTAATCTTCGCCGGAGTCCTCTCCCATTCCACCCGGGCCAGGTCCTTTCGGCATGGCGGGTCCGCGCTTCGAGGACGCCATCACGTCGTCTATCCTCAAAATCATTATGGCGGCGTCGCTAGCCGATTTGATCGCCTGGGTTTTAGATCGAAGCGGCTCGACAACGCCCTCTTTGTTCATGTCTGCAACTTTGCCCTTGTAGGTGTCAAGTCCGAAGTATTTGCCGTCCGCTTTTTCGTGCTTCGCTCTGAGTTCGCCCAGGATGTCTATGCTGTCCAATCCCGCGTTTTCAGCCAATGTCCGCGGGATGGATTCTACGGCGTTGGCGAAGGCATTGACGGCGAGCGCCTCTCTTCCACCAACAGTCTCGGAATATTCGCGCAATCGCTTGGCCAGCTCGATTTCAGATGCGCCCCCGCCTATCACGTATTTACCGCCCTCAATGGCCGCGCCCACGACGCAGAGTCCGTCGTGTATGCCTCTCTCTACCTCGTCCACCACGTGCTCCGTGCCGCCTCGAACGAGCAGGCTCACGGCCTTGGGATCCTTGCATCCTTCCACGAATGTCATCTTGTCGTCGCCTATCTTCCTCTCCTCGACCAGGCTTGCCTTGCCCAAGTCGTTGGCGGTGAGGTCGTCTAGGTCCGTGACGACTTTTCCACTTGTTGCGCGCGCGAGCTTCTCCATGTCCGATTTCTTGGCCCGCCTGACCGCGTAAATTCCGGCTTTTGAGAGATAGTGCTGTGCCAAGTCATCTATTCCCTTTTGGCATATTGCAACGTTTGCTCCGGTGGCCTCTATTTTACCGACCATCTTTTTGAGTATGGAATCTTCCTCGTTCATAAAAGCTCTGAGCTGGTCTGGGCGCGTGACCCTGATCTCCGCATCGGTTTCGGTTTTCTCTATTTCAAGGGCGCTGTCGAGAAGAGCTATTTTCGCGTTCTTGACCCTTTTCGGCATACCTGGATGAACTCGCTCCTTGTCCAAAATCACGCCTTGTATCAGCTGGGAATCGTCGGTGCTCTCTCCGGGCTTTTTCTCGACGCCGATGTAGTCTATGTCCGCGACGTAGCCACCGTCGGTTTTGTCGACGATTTGCTTTACCGCTCTGACCGCAAGGTCTGCGAGCTTATCTCTTGAGCTCTCAGCCTTTTTGCCTGTCATGGCGGACATGGCTATCTTTTTCAAGAGAGCGTCATCGTCTATTTTGATCGGTTCGGCTATTTTTTCTAGAATTTCCTGCGCCTTCTCCGCTGCCAGACTGTAACCACCAGCGATCACCGTTGGATGAATCGTCTGGTCCAGAAGACGCTCGGCCTCGTGTAGCAGTTCACCTGCTATTATCACGGCAGTTGTAGTTCCGTCCCCGACCTGCTCATCCAGCGTCTTTGCGACCTCCACCAGCATCTTCGCGGCAGGGTGCTCTACTTCCATCTCCTTCAAAATGGTGACGCCGTCGTTCGTGATCACGACATCACCCATGCTGTCAACCAGCATTTTGTCCATTCCGCGCGGACCCAAGGTTGTCCTAACAGCCTCGCTTATGACTCGGGCCGCGAGTATGTTCATACGCTGGGCGTCACGCCCCATCGTTCTTCGTGTACCCTCAGATAGCACGAGTATCTGTCTACCACCTAGTGCGCTCATAACATCATCTCCCAATCTTAGTTTCTATTCGGAACTATTGCCTTATTTGGTATAAAACCCACTGCATATAAGGATTGAACCCATGACGGAGATAATGTACTATCCTTTAATAGTTGCAGTTACCCTTTCAGATCTCTGAAGTACACCTCCGCTGGAATCTGGTAATCCAAGGCCTGATGGATTCTCTCGTAGTTGTAGTATCGGAGAAACGCCCCGAGTGTCTTGTACCTCCC
>JBDRCL010000120.1:0-9261 GCA_043821745.1 Methanobacteriota archaeon
AGTAAAAGAGAAACCGGACAGGACGTTCGAGGGGTAAAAAATGAAAAACTGTTTGGTATCTAAAGCAGATTTACTAAACTTAATCAATAGGTCCATCAAAGAAGGTAAAGAAGTCGTTGCCCCCGTAAAACAGGAAAATCAGGGCAATTTCAAAAGGATAAAGTCCGCAAATGAAATTCTGTGGGGAGGGCCACAAACGGTGATTCCTCCCAAGTCTTTAGTTTTTCCGCAGGAGGAAGAGTTAATCAACTACGAGGTCGGCGATAAGGTCAAGGTTAATTCCAATGTCGAAGCAAAACCCATAGTTCTGCTCGGCATCCATCCCTGCGATATTAATGGCGTTTCACTTCTGGACAAAGTTTTCGCCGATAAAAATCTGGACGAAAATTACGCCAAAAGGAGAGAAAAGCTGATAATGGTCGGGGTGGAGTGCCTTGTCCCGTGCTCCCCAGAGTCCTTCTGCTACCGGAAGGAATCCGTCCTACCGTGGGGTGGCTTTGACCTCTTCCTGACGGACATGGGCGAAAGCTTCTTCGTTGAGGTGGGTTCGAAAAAAGGAGAATCCCTGATCGCCAAGGTTGCCAAAAAGGCGAAACCATCGGACTTGCTGAAGCTGAAGAAAATCAGGGGTAAGAGGGATAAAACATTCAATAAAGACCAGCGCAAACTAAAGCCCAAGCTCGGAGACCTGCCAAAGCTGATGAAGGATAATTACTACAGCCCTGTGTGGGCCGAGCACGGAGAGAAGTGCTTCAACTGCGGGTCGTGCAACATGGTCTGCCCCACCTGCTACTGCTTTGACGTCAGGGACTGTATCGAGCTGAACTTGAAGAAAGGGAACCGCTCACGCTCATGGGACGGATGCCTGTTAACCGACTTTACCAGAGTGGCTTCGGGGGAGATATTCAGGGAGCGCAGAGGGGACAGGCTGCGCCACCGGACATTTAGGAAGGACTATTATTTATCCGAAAAATGGGGTAAGAGCTTCTGTACGGGATGTGGCAGGTGTGGGAAAGCCTGCCTCACGAAAATTGTAGACCCGCTGGACATCGCAAATGAGCTTTACGAGAGGAGTGGATCAAAATGACGATATACAAGCCCGAGATTGCCAAGATAAAAAAGGTCGAGAAACTGACCAGCACAGAACGCCTGTTCGACATGGAGCTCCTATCCGGAAAAAGCCTGGGCCACAAACCGGGACAATTCGTGGAGTTGTCGATATTTGGCGTTGGCGAGGCACCGATTTCGATCTCGTCAGCCCCCTCCAGAAAACCAACTTTCCAGGTCTGCGTCAGGGAGCTGGGCAACGTTACCAAAGCACTGCACAAAAAGAAGCCTGGGGACAAGGTCGGCATCCGCGGTCCATTTGGGAATGGATTCGACCTCAAGGACTTCAAGGGCAAGGACGTGCTCTTCATAGCGGCGGGACTTGGGCTCGCCCCCATGCGCTCTCTCATCTGGTCTGTTCTTAACTCCAGGAAGAACTATGGGAAAGTCTACATCCTCTACGGCGCAAGGAATCCGCAGATACTTCTGTTCCGGAATGAGCTAAAGGTCTGGGAAAAGAGAGACGATGTAGAGTTCCACTCGACTGTCGACGTCGGGGACGAATCTTGGCACGGAAATGTTGGGGTCATCACCACCCTAATACCGCTCGTAAAGTTCGACCCCGAAAAAACTCAGGCGGTCGTTATCGGCCCACCCGTAGTTTATCGCTTTGTAATCAGGGAACTGAAAAACAGAAGGGTCGACGACAAAAACATTTGGGTGTCGCTGGAACGAAAGATGAAATGCGGGGTTGGAAAATGTGGACACTGCCAGATAAACAACATCTACGTCTGTCAGGATGGTCCGGTCTTCAACTATGATAAAATCAAGAACTTACCGGAGGCTATCTGATGGAAAAACCAAAGGTAGCGTTTTTTGAGTTCACCTGCTGCGAAGGGTGCCAGCTGACCGTAGTGTCCTTGGGTGAAAAGATTTTAGACCTCTTCCAAGCTGTGGACGTCGTGAACTTCCGCGAGGCATCCAGTTACAAGGGACAGGATTACGACATAGCCTTCATCGAGGGCTCCATCTCGACCCCGAAGGACATCGAGAGGGTCAAGGAGATCAGGAGGAAGGCCAAAATATGTATCGCCCTTGGAGCTTGCGCCCACATCGCTGGAGTCAATGCAATCAAAAACTTCCACAACCAGCAGGAGGTCAGGAAGAGGACCTACGGGGACAAAGCGTGGGTCTTCGACTCCATACTGGCCCAGCCGGTCGACGCCGTCATAAAGGTCGACTACGTCATCCCGGAATGTCCTATAGACAAAAATGAGTTCCTGCGCGTCGTCTCCTCGCTCCTGAATGGAGATAATCCCTTCGTGCCGGACTACCCGGTCTGCGTGGAGTGCAAGATGAAAGGAAACGTCTGCAACTACCACAAGGTCAACCCAATCATCTGCATGGGGCCGGTAACAAGAGCTGGTTGCGGAGCTGTCTGCCCCTCCGTGGGCAACGCCTGCGAGGGCTGCAGGGGACTTATCCCCGATTCAAACCTGGAGGCCTTTGAAGGGCTCTTAAAGGAATACGGGATATCAACGGAGGATAAGTTCAGGTTCTATCGCATGTACAACGGGTTAATGGGGATGTACAAATGAGCGGGAAAAACACCCACATATACGTGCACCACATCGCCAGAGTGGAGGGCCACGGAAACATCGTGGTGGACGTGAAAAACGGAAAGCTGAAGAACGTTAAACTCGAGATCGTCGAGTCGCCTCGTTTCTTTGAGGCGATGCTGGTCGGCAGGCGCTTCTCCGAGGCGATCCACATCACAAGCCGTATCTGTGGAATCTGCTCCATATCCCACACCAGCGCCTCCTTGAAAGCAGTCGAGGACGCACTGGGCATCAAGCCCACCTGGCAGACGGAGACGCTTAGGAAAATTTTGATGGAGGCGGAAATGCTGGATTCCCACGCCCTGCACATCTTCTTCCTAGTCGCCCCTGACCTATTTGGAGTGCCATCCGTAATCCCGATGGCTTCCACACATCCTGACGTCGTCAAAACGGCCATAGGATTCAAGAAGCTTGCACACGACATCTGCGACGTGATGGTGGGCAGGCACACGCACCCCATTTCCATGGCCATCGACGGCTTTACTAACTTAGTGACCGAAGACCAAATGTCTGAACTGCTATCAAAGATAAACCACTCTTTGAAAAACGACATCCCGAGAACAATCAAGTTTTTATCCAAACTAAAGTTCCCGGAATTCGAGAGGAAGACCGACTATACTTGCTTGGTCAACTCTGAGAAATATCCGTTCTATGACGGGATGATAAATTCCTCCGAAACCGGAGTGTACAAACACAGGGAATATAAACAGAAGATTGCCGAACGCGTCGTGGACCATTCCTCGGCAAAGCACGCATTCGGACCTGTAAAACCTTACATGGTTGGTGCCCTTTCGAGATTCAACACAAACTCCAAGCAGCTCATGCCGAAGGCCAAGGAAGCCGCGGAAGTTCTCGGTTTGGAAGCCCCGAGTTACAACCCCTATCACATCACCCTCGCCCAGCTGGTCGAACTCGTCCACAGTCTGGAGTCCATGTCAGAACTTATCGAAGAACTTTTATCTAGGGGGATAAGGGACGAGAGGCTGGAAAGGCCTCCGATCACTGGCTGGTCGGCGGAACTACCGCCAGTCAAAAAGAGCTGGGGCGTCGGAGTGGTCGAAGCGCCGAGGGGCCTTCTAATCCATGAATACAGAATTAACAGCGACGGACTTCTCGACGCGGCGAACTGTGTCATCCCGACCGCCCAAAACCTGGCAAACATCGAGGATGACATGAGAAAACTGGTACCAAAAATACTCGAAAAGCCCAAGGATGAAATCACACTTTTGTTGGAGATGTTGGTCAGATCCTACGACCCATGCATTTCGTGCTCGGCTCATATGCTAAAGGTCGATTTTATTGAGTGAGAAGAAGCTCATCGTCGGACTGGGCAATATTCTTCTTAAGGACGAAGGCCTGGGCGTAAGGTGCGTTGAACACCTGAGAAGCAGGGATTTGGAAAAAAGCATAAAAATTTTAGATGGGGCCACTCTAGGGTTCGACCTGCTGGAGGAGATAAAAGGCTTTGAAAAGGTGGTCTTGGTCGACGCCGTTGATATGGGGAAAGAACCCGGTTACATCGCAAGCTTCAGCGCCGAACAATTGATGAAAATGCCAATCGACAAAAAGTTTTCCTTGCATGAAGTCGACCTAATAGATGTCATACAGCTTGGCATCAAAATGGGCTACGACCTTACCAACGTGAGAATCGTCGGCATGCAACCGATGGAGGTGTCACGCGGCGATCGCCTGAGCGAGGTCGTGGAGGAAAAATTGCCAGTTTTAGTGGATAAAGTTTTAAGCGAAATAGACGATTAAAAAATGGGGATGATATGGCTGTTAAGCCTGAAGTTTTGAAGAGAATGGACATTTTCGAGTTTCTGAGGCTTAATGAACTCGCGGACATCGCCGAGCTAGCAAACGTAGAAGAGTTTGAACAGGGGGATTTTATTTTCAAAGAAGGCGACGAGGCGGACAAGATATACATGGTTCTGGAGGGAAGGGTTTCAATCGAGATAGAGGCCTCCCTGGGAAAGAGAATTTCCGTATATACGATGACAAAAGGCAGATTTTTCGGCTATCCGTCTCTACTCCGCACCAAAAGGTTCATGACTTACGCGCACTGTTTGGACAAGGTGAAAGTCGTCACCATTGTCGCCGATGAATTGGTGAATAAGATCTTCAAAAAGGACTGCCGAAGGGGATATCTGGTGATAAAGAAGGTAGCGGAACTAATCTCGTTAAAGCTCTCAGATACCCGCAATCAACTTCTGTCCCTGTCCCAGCTGTAATAGCAAGGCATCTGCATGCATGAATTGAAGTTAGTGAAAGAACTAGCGGAGAAAGCGCTGAGCATCGCCAAAGAAAATAATGCAAAGAGAGTAAAGAAAATTTTTGTGAAGATAGGTGCAGGCTCTCATCTCACCCCAGAAAATTTTACGCACCTCTTCAAGGAATTCTCCAAATCGACCATTTTGGACCATGCGGAAATCGTTATCTCTGAGACGAAAGAGGAAGGATTGATCTTGGAGTCATTGGAAGTCGAAACCTAGACCAATCGGGTGGGACATCGGGATTTTAATCCCTTGAACTTGAAAAATAGGTCGATAAACGTGGCAAAAAAGAAAGCCGCCATCCGCATCAGCGGGATGCACTGCGTCAGCTGCGCTCAAACCATAGAGAAGGCTCTCAAAAGCCAGGCGGGAGTATTAAATTCCAACGTGAACTTTGCCACTGAAAAGGCATTGGTTGAATATGAAGAAACAAAAGTGAGCCTTGACCAACTGGGAAGCACCATCAGGTCGACAGGCTACACCCCTGTCGGCATCGGGGAAGAGCGAACTCGGGAAATTGCCTTGAAAATCACTGGTATGACTTGCGCCTCTTGCGCTGCGAATATAGAAAAGGAGCTCTCTGGCCTCAAGGGAGTAAAGCGAGCCAATGTCAACTTGGCAACTGAGAAAGCAACCGTTAAGTACAACCCCGAAATCGTGTCGCTGGCCGATATCCGGAAGGCCATCCAAAATATCGGCTACGGGGTAAGTGAAGAGGAAGAGGTAGACCAGTCGCTGGTGGAGATGCAAAAAGCCCGCAAACGCATGTTCGTGGGGTGGATTTTTACCATTCCGATTATGGTGTGGATGATTCCTGAAATGATTTTTGGCGTGGCCTGGCCGAACATGGAAATTTATAATTTGGGTATCATCCTGCTCGCCGTGCCCGTGGTTTTCTGGATCGGACTGCCAACGCTTCGTGGAGCTGTAAGAGCGATATCTCACAAGCATACGAACATGGATGTCCTCATTGCCCTAGGAACAACCATAGCCTTCCTCACGGGACCACCTATGTTCTTCGGAGTTCCCATTTTGAACTACGCTGGGGTTTCAGCGATGATCATGTCGTTCCACTTAACGGGCCGATATGTGGAAGCGAAGGCCAAAGGGCGGGCTTCCCAGGCCATCAAGCGCCTCCTGATGCTCGAGGCTAAATCCGCGCGAATTCTCGTCAATGGCGATGAAAAAGAAGTTCCGATTGAAGAGGTCAAGATCGACGATTTGATGATCGTTCGTCCTGGTGAAAAAATACCGACAGACGGAGTGGTCATTGAAGGTGAGAGTGCCGTTGACGAATCTATGGCGACAGGCGAGTCTATGCCCGTACATAAGAAGGAGGGGAGCGAGATAATCGGGGCCACCGTCAACCAAGAGGGCCTGCTCAAGGTCAAGGCTACGAAAATCGGGAAAGACACTTTCCTGTCACAAGTAATTAAAATGGTCGAGGAGACGCAGGGGACCAAAGTTCCAATCCAAGAGTTTGCGGATAGAGTGACCAGTTACTTCGTGCCCACAGTGCTGTTGATTGCTACAGCAACTTTCATCCTCTGGATGGTCATCCCCAGTACAATCGGTGGTGTCGCTCACCTAGCCCAGCCCGTACTTCCCTGGGTAAACCTAAACCTCGACACCATTACGCTCGCAATCTTCGCCACTGTCGCCGTACTGGTCATCGCCTGTCCATGCGCACTTGGCCTAGCCACACCCACCGCACTAATGGTGGGGAGTGGCATGGGTGCGGAAAATGGTATCATCATCCGGAAGGGAGAAGCCATCCAGACGCTCAAGGACGTGAAAACAATCGTCTTCGATAAGACTGGCACCATCACGAAGGGAAAACCAGAACTGACGGATGTAGTTGGGACTGAAAATCTAGACCGGAGCGAGGTCTTGAGGCTAGCGGCAAGCGTGGAGGCCGGTTCAGAGCACCCCATCGCCAAGGCCATAGTCGAGAGAGCACGAACCCAGGATGTTGCGCTCACAGAGCTAAAGGGTTTCGAGGCTGTGCGGGGAAAAGGGGTTCGGGCCACCATCAATGGAAAGCTGGTTTTAGTCGGGAACCGTCTCTTCCTTACCGAGTCCGGCATCGATGTCGTTCCACTCGAGGGTGAACTAAAGCGTCTCGAAGACGAAGGCAAGACCGCGGTGCTCGTCGCCCATGACCAGAAGCTAGCTGGGATATGTGCGGTAGCCGACACCCTTAAGGAGGATTCAGTTCGGGCAGTCGAAGAGCTGCACAAAATGAGGCTAAAGACCGTAATGATTACCGGTGACAACCCTCGCACGGCCAACGCAATAGCGAGGCAGGTTGGAATCGACCGTGTGCTCGCGGAGGTGCTGCCCGACCAAAAAGTTGCTGAGATCAAACGCCTTCAGGCGGAACCCAGTATAGTGGCGATGGTCGGGGACGGAATCAACGATGCTCCCGCGCTTACCCAAGCGAACGTTGGCATCGCCATCGGTACCGGAACGGATATTGCAATTGAGGCTGGCGACGTCATCTTGGTGCGCGGCGACTTGTCAAGCGTGGTCAGTGCGATAAAACTCTCTCGCGCAACCTTCAGAAAAATCAAACAAAACCTCTTCTGGGCTTTTGGCTACAACATCGCGGCAATACCAATGGCAATTTTGGGGCTGCTCCACCCGGTCATTGCCGAGCTGGCAATGGCCACAAGCTCGGTCAGCGTGGTTACGAATGCAAACCTGCTCCGGAGGGCCAGGGTTAAGCCTTCTTACCCGTCTGAAAAATGAAAGGGAGGTGGACAAATGGCAATAGATCCTATTTGCGGGATGGAAGTCGACGAGAAAAATGCCAAGTTCAAGACCGACTACAGGGGAAAGACCTACTATTTCTGCGCGCCTGGATGCAAAAGCGCGTTCGAAAAGAGCCCTGAGAAGTACGTGAAAGAAACACCCGGTCAAAGCGGCTGTTGCGGATGTTGTTAGACGCACAAGTGGAAATGGACACATACCATCAAAACTAATTTTATAAATTTTCACTATCTCCAGCGTAAAATCTGGCAAAGTGATGCCTTGGGAAAAGTAAAATAGCCTTAAAGACATCTCATCAAAACGTGATGCAGTCATGAAGATAGGAGTCATCGGGCTTCAGGGCGCGGTCAGCGAACATATAGACGCAGTCAGAAGAGCCATGCACAGGATTGGCGTTCATGGAGAGGCTATCTGGGTCGACAGGCCAGAACATCTCGAAGGTATCAATGGAATCATAATACCGGGCGGGGAGAGCACCACAATCGGGAAGCTCATGAAATTCACCGACACCTTCGACCGAGTGAAAAAACTCGGAGAGTCCGGGATGCCGATTCTCGGTACCTGCGCTGGGCTGGTCGTCCTGGCCAAGCGCGGCGACGATCAGGTTTCCAAGACGGGACAACCTCTTCTTGGGATAATGGACATGGCAATCATTAGAAACGCCTTCGGCAGGCAGCGCGAGTCCTTCGAGGCAGACCTGCACATCCCCATGCTCGGCAAGGATCCCTTCCAGGGCGTCTTCATCAGGGCACCTGCTGTTCAAGAGGTCTGGGGCGACGCGAAAGTTATTGTAGAGTTCATGGGAAAAATCGTCGGAGTGAAGCAAAAAAATATGATTGCTGTAGCGTTCCATCCAGAGCTAACGCACGACACCCGACTGCATGAATACTTCCTGAAAATGTGTCAGAAAAAATAGCATCGCTAACTCCGTGTGTAAAATCACGGCCTCGTCTTTAGCAGATAATGATGTGCCCCAGCATCCTTCACGAATTCAACCTCGAAGCCCGCGGCCTCGACAAGGCGCGCCGCTTCATCCTCGCTAATCCTTTCCTCAAACGGGGGGCCGAAGTCCATAGGCTCCTTTTTCCAATCGAGAACCGCCAACGCCCCGCCGGGCTTTAGCATTCTCTTGGCATTTACCAGCACTTTGGCCCGGTCCTCAAACTCGTGAAAATCTAGGCCGAAGAAGACAATGTCAGCGCAACTATCACACATGACCAATTCTTCCGCCTTTCCCACGCGTAGGCTCAGGTTTTTTAGGCCTTTCGCCTTGACAATTTCTCCCAACTTATCCACCGTCTCGCCGTTTACATCTAAACCATACACCATACCGCTCTTGCCGACAATTCCGGCGGCTGGAATCGCAAAGAATCCTTCCCCACACCCCACGTCCACGAAAACGAAACCCGGCCCAAGTCCTATGTCGCGCAGTATCGATTCCGGGTCCTGTCGCTTTCGCCTTTCCTCGTCATCATGCGGGAACCTGCGACGTTTCAAACGTGATCAACTCCAAGTAATTTATTGTATTGTCAGCGGGAGCATAATTAGAT
>JBDRCL010000121.1:0-3446 GCA_043821745.1 Methanobacteriota archaeon
GACTATTATCAGGTAAATCTGCCTGATAATTAATGGTTAGCCGATACCAATTGGAGCATCTCAATGGCACAAAAATCAATACCAACAGTACCTCCTTCCAGAGTACTCAACAAGAACGATCTGGAAAATGCGGTTCGCTCGATTCAACGACGCATAGACGACCTGAATGCCTTCGATATATCTCTAGTCAAGAAGCGATTTGACCCGAGAGCCAACGCATTGCAAGACAAGATCGCAGCGACACTAGCTGATATTTTTGGCAACGACACTGCGGAGTTCAGGCGCCATTCAGTTGGATCGCTTGATAACCTGACTGTCTACGATGAGCGAGATTATACGACAAGTCAACTTCAAGCTATCTATAAGCAAGGTATCGAAGCGGCGGTAACGCAGCTTGAATCCCTGCGCGATCTCCTGAATGAGCGGCTGGCAGACATGGCGGGCGCTTCACCAACTCCTGCGCCTTCCGCAAAAGAACGCCATGAAAACAATATAGACCCAAAAAAGATTTTCGTGGTTCATGGCCGGAACCTATCTGCAAGAAATGCAATTTTTGAGTTTTTGCGTGCTATAAATTTAAATCCAATTGAATGGAGCCAGGCAACTGCTATGAGCCAGAAAGGTTCTCCATATGTTGGTGAGATTCTTGAGGCAGCCTTCTCAAAAGCTCAAGCCGTTCTTGTTCTTATTACTGGAGATGATGAGGCAAAGTTAAGAGAACAGTTTATAGAGAATAACGATCATATATATGAAAAAGAATTAACAATTCAGGCTCGGCCGAATGTTTTGTTTGAGGCAGGGATGGCATTTGGGTTCCATTCAGAACGTACTGTATTAGTTGAAATAGAAAAAACTCGTCCATTCAGCGATATAGCAGGTCGCTATATTATCAGGTTAAATAATTCAACCGAAAAACGCCAAGAATTAGCGCAATGCTTAAAAAATGCAGGCTGCGATGTCGATCTGACTGGAACATATTGGCATAAAGCGGGGGATTTTAATGAATGCATTTTTCCTTTTAATAAATCATTGGAATCCGAGTTAGAATATAAACAGCCTTTTTATTATGGACCGGGTGATCCCATACCTTATTGTCCTATCTGTTGGGAGTCAGATAGAAAGAAAATCCATTTAAACGGCCCTCATGATATTCCAGGAGAGCAACCTTTCTATAAATGTTTAAAATGTAATAATAATTTTTAATTTTTCCTAACATCCGCATGCACAGGGCGCTCATAAACTCGCGCCTGTGATGCGGGGCGTTCACGCCGACGCTTGCGCGTCGGCGTGAATCGCGGCGCTGACTTCGTCCAGTGCCTTGCCCCGCCGCGCAAGCGCGGCAGAACAAGGCACTGGACCCGACTGCGCTCGTCGCATGTCCGCAGACAAGCCTGCGGCCACCCGCCGTGCTCGCGGGTCAGCGCCGCGATTGGGCGGATATTGGAATCCTTGGAGTGTGCTGTGAGCAGATGCCTTGCCATAAGACCACATCTTAAAGAATGGCGCTGTCGAAATGAAGCAGGCGATTCATTTTTCTGCTGGCAGCACAAACGCTGGCTGCTCAAGGTCGTCATTGGAATCTTGGCAACTATTTTCATTGGGTTGGTTGTCAATTTCCTCTGGTCTAGGGTTTCTCCACCCTCCTCCACTGAAACAAGGACACTTGAGTTGGCAGAAAAAACGTCAGATGACGTTGTTGCGATCAGACAAATGCTTGAAAATAGGAATCCTGAAAACCTTGAAAAGCTTGAAACTTACCTAAAGTCGGAAGGGCTTGAAACCACCTACGGTTACGGGTTTGCTTTGTTCTACTCCGACGGTCGCAAGACATTACATTTTGGAGCAATTGGAAAAGGTGTGAAGTTCGATCCTTATGCTGTGAAAGTAACAAAGTATACAAGTGACACTATTTGCTTTGACAGCGATCCTATCCAAATTCAAGGTACCACTATTAATATGACTGGCAACTGTTTCCGAAGGGGCTCAGAAGGACGCTTCGGAATTATAAAGCTCGGTAACGTGGGCGTTGAGGTCCGAAGACTCGCTGACTCATCTAGTGGGGCGGTTTGGGTTGTGGGACTCACATCAAATTGATGTGGAAAAGCTTCGCAAGGCCCAACATGCGCCTTCACCAGACCGCCTAAGGGCTGCGGCTGGTGAGGCGCGGCGTTAGGCGCACAGGAGAGCGTATGGCCATCGAAGTACCGATTCTCGTTGTCAGTACCAGCGAGGGAGCAACCCTCGATGACTGGCTCAACGTCGTGTCAAGTCTTGGCTCCGACATTGTGACTCCGATCCCCTGCGTAGCGGACAACGCATCATCAGACGAGACCGCTGGAGTGATCTGGAGAGCGATACGTGCAAATCGCTTAGCATCAGAAAACGTCATTTGGCTCCATAGCAATCTCGGCTTCGCAGCGGCCCAGAATCAGCTGATTCGCCAGCTGGGTGCCCGCAATCGGTATAAGTGGTTCGCCACCTTGAACATCGACGCACGGGCCGACCCTTTTTGGCTTGGGCGTCTGGTCCATGCCGCAAGTAATGAGCGAGACTCTCAAGTCGGAATGTGGGGTGGCCTTATCCTCGCACCGAACGAGAGCAGGATCAGCTCCGCTGGCCACACGCTCCGCGAAGATGGTGCCTTTCTGGACGTCGATTGGAACCGGGATCCCGTGGGGGATTTGAAGTCAAACCTTCCGGTCTTCGAACCGTTCTGCCCTTGCTTTGCTGCATCACTTTGGTCCTTCTCGCTTATTGAGGAGGCGGGACTCCCGGATAGTGGACAATTTCTGTACTACGACGACGTTGAGCTGGCATACAAAGCCCGTATCCTCGGATGGCGCGCCGCCTTCGTCCGAGATGCATTGGCATACCATCCCATGCCCAACACCAAGAGAACCGTCGATCGCCAGCGCCAATTGCAGCTTCGAGGAAAGCTGCTGATCGTTGTACGCTATTTCCCGGACTCAAGAGCTCGCTCTTTTCTCCTCAGCCTGAGCGATGAAGAGCGCGAGCTGCTCTCAGCGGTTGACGCTCGTGATAGGCGCTCGTTTAAGGATGATGAGCACCGGGCAGCGGTATATAACGAGTGGGCGAACAAGTGGCTCTGATGATCACGGTGACAGCATACCTTGGCTTCGACACGAACCGCCCCTGGTAACAATTCTGCATTTTGCCTACACGTGGTTCTTGGCTAACAAGCGGTTGGAACCTGACACCAAACCACGCGGCACACATGCGGTTGCGTTTTCTGTAGACCATTGGCCGCGTGGTTTGGTGCCGCTCAACCGCAGCGTTGTGCGGCAAATGGAGAAGCACGAATAAACGACATCGGCGTCATGATTTTTACTGAGAGGGTTCAAGACCTATGAACGATTTTCGAGAATTAAGAGAAAACATAGATTCGTTGATCGGTGAAACCAAATCCTGGATTAAGAAGAAGTCCA
>JBDRCL010000122.1:0-2009 GCA_043821745.1 Methanobacteriota archaeon
GGCACGAGCTTCTTTATTTTCTCAACGGTCTCGCTTGCAACGGAGGAGCCGAGTATGTACGTTATCCTGTCGTGCTTCGGCCGCCCCTCCCCATCCTCGATATCGATGGTTATCACTCGGCCCTTGCCGATTATGTCGCACAATGATGCGAGGTAGAGCGCCGAGCCGCCGTTAGCTGTGCCACATTCGACGATGATGTCGGGCTTCGTCTCGAAGACGATCTCTTGGTAAATCCAAGCGTCCAGCGGGCACTTCAAAGTGGGCACGCCAAGCCAGAACGTGTTCCCCAACGTCTTGCCGAAAAAGTACGAGTAATAGTAAAGTTTGTGGAAGTTGTCGACGACACCCTTCTCCGTTTTAGGACTGGCATAGAGCTTGTTGTGCAGGAGGTTGCGGAGTATCATTACCTCCGTTTTCAGCGCCGCCACCAGCCTGCCCACGACCATATTCTTAATACCGCGGTCATCTATTAAAGCGTTTCTCGAGCTTGGCAAAGATTTATGCGGCCGGGACGGTTAACGGACGCCTCGTCTGCGGCTCCTGCCGAAAAGCCGAACTGAAATGCTCCCGACGGGCTTTATTACATCTTCCACGAATGGTACGATGACGGCACTTCCGGCTGCGGCGTACATGGTTTTTTCATGCCGCTGCGCTGCATGATGTATCCGGGGTACGACGAATGCATGAACAGCCATTACAAGAAAGGCGCGCTGAACCGCGTCGTGCCCGGGCTGCTTTACTATACCCCGCTCTAGTCGCCCGTTTTAAATACTGAAAATATTATGAGTTAGCGGGGAACGAGCAGGGGTTCCGTAGTCCGGTCAATCGGACCAGCCTTAGGAGCTGGTGGCTTAGTGCCCACGTGGGTTCGAATCCCACCTCCCGCACTTGTTTTTCCCCTTATCTTTATCAAGGCTTGAAAATCAGGCCCTGACCGGTCGGCATCGATAGGACCTGCACCCCTTTCCTTTTAGCAAAGTCGTCGAAAGCCTTTTTCTGCTCGATGTGACGGGCGAATCCATAGTCGTCCAATACAATCACACCGCCGCTGACCATCCTGTCCCAGAAAAATTCCGCGGCCTTTATCTCCGGTATCGTACAATTCATGTCGATGGACAAAAACGAGACCCGTTCTGCTTTGACATCTTCAAGCGTGTCTGGCACAGTACCCCTTATTATCTCCACGTTGCCAAAGTCTTTGAACGTCTCTTTGACGCTCTCGTAACACTCCTCATAGCCTCCTGCCCTCACCCCCATCTTCTTCTCCTCTTCTGTGATGTATTTTTCGTCCAAACCACAAAACGTGTCCAGCAGGTAGAACTTCTTGTTCAGGTTTTTGAAATCCACGTAATTTATTATCGCCCTTGCATGGCCTCCCCTGTCCACGCCGCATTCGACAAAATCGCCTTCCAACTTTTTTGCATGGTTCGCGGCCCACAAAACGACATATACCCTCCAATGGTTTTGCGGGTCAAGTCCACGGCCCCTTCCCCACGACCCAGTGTCAGCTCCAAGATTGAACGATTGTATGAACAGTTCGTCCTTCATAAAATCGGAGTTGTGTGTTGTCGCCAGCCCGTCCTGATTGTAGGTCCAGGGTCGGAGGAGCAGCTCTACTCTTTCCGCAACTTTCTTTGGAAGTATTCCTCTTAAGACGGTTATCCCCGCCCTTTTCATTTCTGTCAAAAGGTTCGTTGCCATTGTAATCATTCTTGGTATCTTAAAAATAAATCCGATTACATGCGAAGCGATTAAAAATTATTGATTTCAAATTTTATATACACAATAATTTTTGCGACAAAGTTTCCCGGGATTTAAATTGTGAAGACCGATACATAAATAGTTAGAACTAATTGGAACGTTTGACTCTTGTCCGATGGGTGACCTTGTGAAAGCGCTGATTGTGTACTATTCTCGGAGTGGGATGAACTAGAGGGTCGCGTACGATTTGCAAAAGAGGTTGAGGTGCGACATCGAGGAGATCGTGGACAAGGATGTGGAAAGGACTT
>JBDRCL010000123.1:0-3497 GCA_043821745.1 Methanobacteriota archaeon
GTAACGACTCCGCCAGGCGTGCAAAATCATGATAATGACTTAAAATTTCGCTTTGACCTTCTCGAAGCCGTCCGTAATGCTCGTCCAGACGCTTTCCAGACCATCCTTGAGATCTTCCCACTTGTCATCTTTCGCAGCTTGAATCTCCGCCAGTTTGGCCTTAGCTTCTTCACGCTGTTGACGGAGGGCGTTAATATGCTCTTCGTGTGCGCGTGTCGCTTCGGCATCTACCCCGGCCGCCTTGATCTTGGCCTCCAAGTCCTCAAGATCAGCGTTCCACTTGCCGATCTCAGCCTCCCGTTTCTCGACATATTTGTCTTTTGTACTCGCGATGTTGCCTTCCACTTTGTCTTTTGCTTTTCATGATGTATCCTCCGCTGTGATAGAACACTCCACGCTAAAAACGCGTGATAGCGAAATTAGAGATCTGGCGGCTCGGGCCGCTGGAAAATAGATACTCAAACTTCATGCCATAGTGGCCTATATTTTGATTATTCTTCACAATATACTGATTTTAAATGTAATTTTTATGATAATGAAGCAACTGTGGCCGGGTGAATCGGCGCAAAGGCATGGTCATATATGACCATTGGTCATATATGACCGAATTCCCGGCATTTGTGACGTCGTGGGGATATCCTTACCGAAGGTTTGTAACTCCAAACTTGACGGATTCGTAAAAAGTCCCAAAACCGTCATGCCGGACTTGATCCCCGCTGAAGTCGGGATCTTCGACCGGCATCCAGAACTTATTGAAATCACTTGATTCCGGCTTTCGCCGGAATGACAAAAAAGGTCAATTCCCGACTTTTTACGAGTTCATCATTTATGGCAAACGAAAATTTTTCAGCAATTGAAGATTCGCAAGCCGATCATCGGACCAACCCGAGGATGCCGAATATAATAAGATAGATGGCAACGATATAACTCAAAAGTCTCGGGACAAGGAGAATCAGGATTCCCGCGGTCAGAGCAATTACCGGCTGTGGCGATATAACGATTTGCATGGCTTTAGGCTTCCTTTCTAACCACGCCAAAATCTATTTGTGGAAGTCTATTCTATAATAAGAGTGTGGCTTTCTAACAAAGTGATGGTATTTTATCTGATGCAACCGCGACAACAGGCTCAAAGGCCTGCCGGCGCAGGATACATCGCTCTACTTCCCGACGACGTTCTTGATTTGGCCGACCTTTTCTTGAGCTCTGCCGGTTATAGCTTGTTCTTTGCCTTCGTCTTCCAAGTCGGGATTCATGCTGACTTTCCCGGCGATCTCCTTGATTTTGCCCTTCACTATATGCCACTTGCCTTGTCCCTTGTACTTGATTTCATGATATTCCTCCTTGTATTTCGGTTATGACTGAAGTTTGCGCGAAAAAGCCTGACGGGGTTTTTTCGCGGTTTCACGTCCTGATCATCATTACCATTACGAATATCCGCATGAGACACTATACATGGCGACATATGTATCAAACAGTTCGTCATGCCGGACTTGATCCCCGCTAAAGTCGGGATCTTCGACCGGCATCCAGTGTTATCTTGGATTCCTGCTTTCGCAGGAATGACCCTATGCGCAATAATTTATGACGCTTTGTATAACCTATTTGGGCCACTCTACCGTAGTCATCTCGAGCTGCCATACCGGTCCGCTCAAGAACATGGCGCCTTCGAATTTCACAAACGCAGGAACATCCCCTGTGACGAGCCAGTAGCGCAGGTCAGGCGGGCTTTTTCCGATCAACGAGGCGATCACGCCGGTGAGTCCACCGATCTTCAGCTTGACCAGCGAGCGCATGGTCTTCATGGCTCTACCGCCCAGCAGCACCTCATCCTCTCCCTCCCAGCTCCACTCCATCTCGATAAGGCGCGGCTCCGGCGTGAAGACAGCCATGTGCACCGTCGCACCGGCACCCCCTGGAAGGTTCTTCAACAGTATCAGCGCCATGCCGTTATACAGATCGGCCGGCATCTCGAACTTTCCGCCGGCCATCTTTTGTTTGCCGTCCTTCTCCGCCTGACTTCGGGCCTGGTATTGACCGCTCCTGCGATCGAACGATACCTCCAATGTCGGGTAGGATGGGCCATGCTGCACGAGACAGTAGCCCTCAAGCCTGAAAACGCCCTTCTGCGAGAATGTCGCCGATTCATCGTACAGCGAACCATCCTTGAATCTCAGGATCGTGCGGCACTCGACCGGGTTGCCCGTGGGCTTCTGGCTCACCTCACCGTAGGCGATTACTGTTCCGTCCAGCGACCGGAGTACGAGGAAACCGCGAAAGTTTCCCTCGATCAGCCGGACATGAATCGGCGCAGCATCAACGGTGCACGACCAGAGAAGCGCGGCGATGACGACAAAGAGTGGGACAGGCTTTGCATTCACGGATGGCATCCTTTTAAAAGCCACCCCCCGCTTTCCGGTCCTCCGGAGAAGCGTCAAGACGTTACCCCACCCCCACGCTTCCATGCTCTCATTTCCTGGACGCCAACGCTCCCTGGACCGTTTTTTGAATATCTGCCAAATGAAAAGGTTTGAATATCACTGAGTCGACAGACCCTTCTTCTTTCCCACGACCAGCAGCACGATGCCGCCCACGAGGGAAATACCACCCACGATCGGCGAAATCGGAAGTGTTCTCGTCTTCTCAGCGGTCATATGGATGGGACCGATATCGACGACTTTCTCTCGGGTCGTATAGGTGACGCCCTGATACGCGAATACGAAGATTCCGATCACGATAAGGATGATGCCGATCAACGTGTATGTTTTCATTTCACGCCTGTTCCCTTTTTCCTTCTGCGGCGGGGAAAAAAAAGGTTCCCGGAGAACGGGTCTCCGGGAACCTACGGTTTCTCATGTTCTCCTCATGCTAAGCACTTTCAGAGCTGAGACTCAGCTTACCGCCGATCATGGTGATCCTTTTTGTGTTGTTTTTCTTTGTCCTTGAAAACGGCCGGGACGAGAAACGCCGCCTTTGCCCGGTCCCTCCAGGCGCCGAGTGCGTGCTCCTATTTCACGATTATTTCAAAAAGAACTCTCATGTTCGCCTTTGCCGCTTCTGAGTAAATGTTTTCCGGTATCGGTTCAACCATTGCCGGCCTCATCTCACCATATCCGATTGTGGAAAGCCGGTCCGACGCAATGACCCCTTCGTTGACGAGGTATGCGTTGACGGCATTCGCTCTTCTTTCACTCAACGTTTGGTTGTATTCTTTAGTGCCGGAAGATGAGGTATACCCTGCAATACGGAACTTGGCTTTAGGGTTTTCTCTCAGAATCCGGATGTTTCTTTTCAGTATGGTCTGCGCTTCCGGCGTAAGGGTCGCCTTGTCGAAATCGAAATGTATGTCTTCAAGGGCAAGGACGATTACCTTCTCCTCAATCTTCGGCTCAGACGCAAGGGCGATTACCTTCTCCTCAGCCTTCGGCTCGGACGCAAGGATAACGACCGGCTCCGCGGCCATCGGCTCAGGCGGTGCCTCATACTTTGCAACCTCTGCT
>JBDRCL010000124.1:0-17946 GCA_043821745.1 Methanobacteriota archaeon
ACTTCTGTGATCGACATAGATGCCACAAGACAGTTCGGAGTAAATTACCCCGAGGTTGTTCAAATTCCAGGTACAGATGACGTGGAAATCCCCCAGCCTGAAACCAGGAAGCATAGTATTTAGGGAACTAATTGGGGAAAAAGGTTCAAATAGCGGACAACTATTGGGTAGTTTTTCTAATTCGTCAGATGCGTAGACTGCGCGTCAACTTTTTATTTATCGGGAGGTTTTAGGAGGCACAAAAGTTTCTCCGCTGTTATGGGGATGCTTTTCACTCTCGCTCCTACTGCGTCCTGAATTGCGCTCGCGACGGCGGCAGGGGTGCACATCATCACGGCCTCACCCAGCCCCTTTGCCCCGTATGGGCCGTCCTCGACCGGCACCTCGACTATTATGGACTTGGTTTCGTCCAATTTGGGCAGGTCTCTAGCCCGAGGGACCTTGTAATCAATGAAGTTTGGATTGAGGCATCTTCCCCTTTCCAATATCATCTCCTCCCACAACCCAAGCCCGAGGCCGTTTACCAGTCCCCCGCCTTCAATCTGCCCTTCCACCAGGAGAGGGTTTATCGCCTTGCCGCAATCCACGGCGCCGACAAATTTGAGTACTCTTACCTCCCCTGTCTTGATGTTGACCTCGACTTCAATTCCGTGTGCGATATCCGTCCAGAAGGCGCTGTATTTTCCCTCCTTGTCCATTAACTGGTTCGTCTCAGGGTCCATTTTGCCCTTCTTGGTGAAGAAGGTGGCCGCTCCAAGGATCTCCCCTTCCCTTTCAGGGAAATTGCCGAAGCGACCCATTTCCAAGGTCGGCGTGAAGACGTTTTCGACATTTATTTCTCTGGAGGGGTCTCCTTTGACATGGATCTTGCCAGCCCCGACCACCAAGTCTTTTGGCGTCACGTTCATTTTTTCAGCCGCGATGTCAAGAAGTTTTTCCTTTGCTTCGCGACAGGCCTTTATGATAGCATTCCCGAGGCTGTAGGTGGTTCTGCTGGACACGGTGCCGTAGTCAAAGGGGGTCACGGCCGTATCGGCAGACCTCATCCTCACCATTTCCACGGGAATCTTGAATTCCTCCGCCGCTATCTGAGCGAGCACTGTTTTTGACCCCTGCCCGATTTCAATATCGCTCGTTCGGACCTCGAGGGTACCGTCGGGATTGACCTTCACGGTGGCCGTAGAGGCGCTCGGCGCGATGCTGTACTTGTTGCCAATGGCAATTCCAATTCCCCTTTTCCAGTCCCCACTCTCCCTTTCAACTCTGGCATTCGATTTCAGTTCATCCATTACTCTCTGGAGGCATTCCTCGGACCCCACGCGCCCCATGATTTCTCCGAAGCCGTTCTCGTCTCCTTGCCTCAGCAGGTTTTTCCTCCTAAACTCCACCAGATCCATCCCAAGCTCTTTTGCGGCTTCGTCTATTATCGACTCGATGGCCCAGTTGAGCTCTGGATTCCCAAAGCCCCTGAATGCGCCAGACATAGGCTCGTTAGTGTAGACCAAGTATGAATCGAGTTTGATGTTGGGAATCTTGTAGGTTCCAGCCACTTGGGCAGGTCCGGTTGTCGAGTATACGAAGGCATTTCCGGCGTAAGCGCCACTCGCGTAGATTATCCTGACCTCCATGGCCGTGATCCGGCCGTCCTTTCTCACACCCAGCTTGACGTCGGTAATCGTCTCCCCCCTAGACATGGTGGCCACAATATCCTCTTCCCTAGTGAAATTCACTCTTACAGCCCCGCGCGTCCTTTGGGAAAGGGCTATGGCGATCCCCTCTGCAAAACTCATGCACTTGCTCCCGAATCCCCCTCCAACGTAGGGCACTAGGATCCTCAGATTTTGGGGAGAGATATCCAGCCAGGTAATGATTTGGTTTCCAAAAAGGTATGGGCGTTGGCTAGAGGCCCAGACGGTCACTGTGCCATCGCCCCCCACTTCAGCTGTTGCTGAATGGGGTTCCATTGGAATGTGCTGTTGTCTAGCTGTCTTGAATCTGTCCTGGACCACGACATCGGCTTCCTCAAACCCCCTATCCACGTTCCCCCTGCGAATTTTGAAATAGTTCGCCACGTTCGGCCTTGGGACGTCCATTTTAGCTGGGGGGAAGAAATTGAGTTCATATTTCGACAAATTTTCATGAATCACCACCGGGCAATCTGATCTGAATGCTTCCTCAGCGTCGAAAACCGCTGGAAGCTCCTCGTATTCAACGTCTATCAGGTCAACCGCCTCTTCAGCTATGTCTTCGTTCACAGCCGCAACGGCTGCTATCGGTTCCCCTATGAACCTGACCTTGCCCCTTGCGAGCAGCGGCTGGTCGTAAAGCCCGGCGCCGCATCTCTTGTCCGGCACATCCCTGTACGTAATCACCGCTTCGACGCCGGCCAAGGCTTCGGCCTTGCTAGTGTCTATGTTGACGATTTTCGCGTGGGGCTTCGAACTCCTCTTTATCTTTCCATACAGCATTCCAGGCAAGCGAATATCACTGACGTACACGGCACGGCCAGAAACTTTTTCGAGGGCGTCCTTCCTGCGGACGGATTTTCCTATGACGCCGACTTCACCGGAATTCAATTTTCTCACCCCGAACTATACAGGCCTGCCTGTTTGGGATGTTCGCGCGCCATCTCACCATCTGATGTCTCCCATCCTGTGAATATCAACGTTGTTATTTGAGCCCATTTTGTATTAAAGTTTTTATCATTCGTTGGGACAGGAGAAATATCTTCCGAGATTTGAGATCATTCCACAGGAACACCAAAGGTGCGGGCGCGGGGATTCAAAATGAGGCGATCCAGCCCCGCCGCTATAAAAAAGGGGAGGAAGAACACCGAACTATTTGGAAGAGTTCTTTTGAAACGCCGAAGTTCACCCACAGGCTCCGATCGTCGTCAATTACAACGCGAATAGAGTCCGGGTAGGGCTTGCCGTCTGGCCAGTTTATGTACCCGTTAGGTATGACCAGCGAGAAAACGTCGCCCTTGACTGGGATGTTCACAGTGTACGGGTCCTTGTCCTCGCGCTTTGCGACGATCCTCAGTGTCGAAATCTCTTTGGGCAAATCTCCAGTTTTTCCGAAATTTTTCACCATTTTTTCACCTCCGTTAGGCTGTTGGAATTTCCCGCCGAGCATTTGGGTTGAGGTTCTTTATATAGTGGGCGTTTTTTATAAATTGAACAAAATTGTACTCTAAAGTCTTAAATAGTACAAAAGGTAAAAAATGGTGGGTTAAGGGATGAAAACTTCGAGAACAGTTACACTGCACGGAATCGAGAAGCTGGCAGATGAACTGGACAGGCCGTGCCTTTTGCCAGTGGTGTCTACGATCGACGGATGCGTCAATCCGGCCAGGCTCTACTTCAGCCTTAGGCAGTCATCGCGGCCGTCTTATCTTCTGGAGTCTGCCGAAGGCCCTGGCGAGTTAGCTCGTTATTCGGTAATAGGATGCAATCCGCTCATTTACACGGATGTTAGATGTGGCGAATACAAAATTTGCGGCAGGCAAGACCTTGTTCAAATAGCAGAGAAAAGTTCAATTAAATCGCGAGGGGAGGAGGATGCCATTGAGATTTTGAAGGAAGTAATGTTGCTGAAAAAAATTTGCGTACCCGCTGTTTCATCGCGCTATGTTTTAGGTGCGGTGGGGTACATCAGCTACGATTATGTCCGCTCGTTGGTCGATGTCGGAACTCATGCTGTCGACGACTTGGCCCAACCTGAGCTTGAGTTCATGCTACCAGAGATGATGGTGGTATTCGATCACGTGGCTCGTAGGACCCACTACTGTTCCCTGATGCCGTTGCTCGACGGCGTCGATGTTCGAGAGGAGTATGGGCGCGCAAAATCGAATTTGAAAGAACTGGTTTCGATCGGAGAGGCCAGGCCGCGAGCCGAACCGAAGTCAAAAATTTCCATGAGTTCTAATCTAACAAAAAGTGAATTCAAATCCAAAGTCAAGACCGCTAAGCAGTACATAAGAAAGGGAGACATAATACAAGCCGTGCTTTCGCGGAGGATTGAGCTAAATCCGTCGCCCCCGCTTGATTACTTTTACACGAACCTTAGGCGAATCAACCCGTCGCCGTACATGTTCTTCTTGGATTTTCCAGAGCGGAGCATCGTCGGGTCGAGCCCGGAGATATTGGTGAAGGTCGAGGGTCGAAATGTATTTACGCGCCCTATAGCCGGAACCAGGCGGCGGGGCAGGGACAAAGCTGACGATGAAGCGATGGAGCGGGAACTGTTAGCCGATGCAAAGGAGCGGGCAGAGCATTTGATGCTGGTCGACTTGGGACGGAATGATATTGGGCGAGTTTCTAATTTCGGGTCGGTTAAGATATCGGATTTCATGAGCGTGGAGAAGTACAGCCACGTTCAGCACTTGGTCACGAATGTCAGGGGGGAAATAAAGAAGGGTAAGGACGCTTTCGATGCGCTTCGCGCGACCTTTCCGGCTGGAACCGTCACAGGCGCGCCGAAAGTGCGTGCGATGGAGATAATCGACGAGCTCGAACCCACGCGCAGGGGGATCTATGCGGGGGCGATAGGTTCCTTTAGCTATCTCGGCGATGCCGACTTGGCAATTACCATCCGCACATTGGTTGCCGAGCGTGGAAAGGCACATGTTCAGGTGGGGGCTGGCATAGTCTCCGACTCGGTCCCGACGTTGGAGCATCGGGAGACTGAGAACAAGGCGCAAGCTTTGCTCAGCGCGGCGGGGATCTAGATGCGCGTCGTCGTCATAGACAACATAGATTCCTTCGTTTACAATCTCGTCCAATACATCGGCGAGCTTGGTGCGAAGCCCATCGTGCTCACCAACCGAGCGTCATTTCAGGATATCGAGCGTGCTAGGCCGGACCGAATATTAATTTCCCCAGGGCCAAAGACACCGAGGGAAGCTGGCGTTTCAGTTGAGGTCATACAAAGGCTTGGGACAAGGGTTCCCATTTTGGGCGTGTGTCTCGGACATCAGGCCATCGGTTTTGCGTTTGGAGGTCGAATCGTGCAAGCTAAGCGACTAATGCACGGCAAGATTTCTAAAATAAACCATGATGGGAGCGTGCTGTTCAAGGATGTCCCAAATCCATTCGAGGCGACTCGTTACCACTCTCTTGTCGTACACCGCGCCACGCTACCAAAGGTCTTGAAAGTTACAGCTGTGACGGCGGATCATGACCAGGAGATAATGGGGATTGAACACAGGGACCACCCAATCTTCGGCGTACAGTTTCATCCAGAGTCCGTCCTGACGATCGAGGGGAAGACGATTTTGAAGAATTTCTTGGAGGTTGTGAATTGAACCCAGTGACAGAAGCGGTCGGAAAGCTCGTCGAGAGAAAAGACTTGTTGGAAGCCGAGGCCGAGGCGGCGATGAAGTGTATCATGTCGGGTGAAGCGACCCATTCACAGATAGGTGCGTTCCTGACCTCGCTCAGGACCAAGGGCGAGACTGTAGACGAGATTACGGCTTTCGCTAGGGTGATGCGGGAGTTCGCCGCGAGGATAAAACCAAAAGTTGATGGCGTGCTCGTCGACACCTGCGGCACGGGCGGGGACGTGATAAAAACTTTCAACGTTAGCACTGCGGCGATGTTCGTCGCGGCCGGAGCCGGGGTCAAGATAGCAAAACATGGCAATCGCTCGGTGACGAGCAAGGCCGGCAGTGCCGATGTCGTGGAGGCGCTGGGGGTTGGGATAAGCCTTTCGCCCGAGGAGGTCCAACGTTGCATAGAGAAGGTTGGAATTGGCTTCATGTTTGCCCCAATTTTTCACGGGGCCATGAAACATGCCGCCCCGGTTCGCCGGGAATTGGGCGTCCGCACAGTGTTCAATGTTCTCGGCCCATTGACAAATCCAGCAGGCGCTGAAGCGCAGGTGATAGGAGTGTACGATGGCGCCCTTACTGAGAAGATGGCAAGCGTGCTGAATAGACTCGGGTGTAAGCGAGCGATGGTGGTTCATGGTGTGGATGGGTTGGATGAAATCTCGACATTAGGAGCCACAAAAATATCTGAGCTTGAGGATGGCAGGATAAATACGTACTTTGTTGAACCGCAAGATTTTGGAATCGCCACAGCTAAACCTAAAGAAATTGCTGGAGAAGGAATCAATGGTAATTCCAAAATGCTGCTGCGAGTTGTGCGAGGTGAAATTGGCCCCCTACGGGATATCTTGCTCCTAAATTCGGCGGCGGCAATCGTCGTTGGCGGGAGAGCCCGGGATATTCGCGGAGGCTTATCAATTGCCGCTGAAGCAATTGATTCTGGCCATGCGTATGAAAAAGTAGTTCAGCTGGTGGATGCCACTGGCGGGGATATAGTAAAGCTGAGGACTCTGGAGGCGAGCTTGTGAGCGTCTTGGATAAAATAGTCAGAGATGTTCGAGTCGATGTTCAGCATCGCGCCAAAATTAAACCAATTGATCCAGCTTCCATCGATACGTTCGAGAGGCGCAGTTTGTTTGAAGCCATACGGAGGTCGCCGGATGTGCCTTTAATCACCGAGATAAAGCGCGCATCGCCTTCGGCTGGCGATATTAGGCCCAAATTGAATCACGTGGACGCAGCGATGGCAATGCTACGCGGAGGCGCTATTTCCCTCTCGGTTTTGACAGAGCCGAGGTACTTCAAAGGGGATTCGGCTTTTTTGCAGGATATCAGAAAGGTCGCAAAGGTCCCGCTGCTCTACAAGAATTTCGTCTTGGACGATTACCAGGTTTACGAGGCAGCCCAAACCGGGGCGGATGTTGTCCTCCTGATTGTCAAGGTGTTAGGTCGCGAGTTGCAGAATTTCATGAAGCTTGTCGAAAAGTTCGGCATGGAGAGCCTTGTCGAGGTGACCAACGAAGAGGAGTTGAAACATGCGCTAGCCGTCGGTGCAAACTTGTTGGGCGTGAACAATCGGGATTTGAACACGCTCGCCATCGACTTGAACTGCACCGTCAGACTTGCGCCCATGGTCCCCGATGGTGCCTTGCTCGTCAGTGAGAGCGGCATAAGTTCACCCGGCGATGTCAGAAAAATGCTGGACGCCGGTGCCGACGCCATGCTCGTCGGGACAGCCATAATGAGGGATAACGATATCGAGGGCAAAGTTAGAACTCTTGTTAAAGCGAGGTGAAATCTTGAAGGTAAAGATATGCGGGTTCACGAATACTGAAGATGTCAAACTTGCTTGCGACTTTGGCGTCGACATGGTCGGGGTTATCATGGTGCCCGGGTCGAAGCGTTATCTCGATACCGAGCGTGCTAAGCAAGTTCTGGATGCAGCCTCTGGACGAGCCTCAAAGGTCGCCGTGGTGAGCCATAGGGGGCTGGACGACTTGCTGAGATTGGAAAACCAGCTCAAACCAGATTACATTCAGATGCACCTTACCTTGCCTCTGGCAGAGTTCTCCAAGGCGCGTGACCGCTTGGATGCCAGTCTTATTTTGGTAGCTCCCGTACCCTCTGAAGTCGTTGATAGGAAAGCAGTCGTCGAGAATGCCGTCAGGGCTGCTGAGATTGGAGATATTTTGCTGATCGATACTAAAGGCCCATCTGGCGGAGGCACAGGCTTGCCCCACGACTGGACCATAAGTCGGGAGATTAGGGCTTCGGTTGACAAACCAGTGTTTTTGGCCGGTGGACTAAATCCTTCGAATGTTGCGGAGGCCATCAAAGCAGTAGGGCCAGATGGCGTCGATGTTTCGTCAGGGGTGGAGTCCAGCAGCAGTGTCAAGGCCCCCGAACTCATGCGAGAATTTATCAAGGCGGCTAGAGGCAAATGACGCGCATAGACAAGTTTCCGGTTGATGGGAAGTTCGATGGCTTTGGCGGACAGTTTGTCCCTGAGACTTTGATGCCCGCCCTCAAAGAGCTGGAGGCTTTTTATCTGCGGCTAAAGAAAGATCGGAATTTTAAGTCAGAGCTCGACAGGTATCTGCACCATTATGCAGGTCGCCCGACCCCCCTGTATTCGGCGAAAAATTTGTCGAAAGAGGTTAAGATGACGGTCTACCTAAAACGCGAAGACCTCGCGATGACCGGCGCACACAAGATTAACAACACTATTGGCCAGGCCCTCCTTGCAAAGCACATGGGAAAAGAGCGCGTGATAGCCGAAACCGGCGCTGGACAGCATGGCGTAGCTGTTGCCACAGCCGCAGCCATGCTGGGGTTGAAGTGCGATGTTTACATGGGCGCCGTGGATATGGAGCGACAGCGCCTGAACGTGTTTCGAATGCTATTGCTCGGCGCTAAAGTCATCCCTGTGAAAACGGGATCCCGCACCCTCAAGGATGCAATAAACGAAGCCCTGAGGGACTGGACTGCGAACGTTCGTACCACACATTATCTGCTGGGCTCAGTCGTAGGCCCTCACCCTTACCCCATGATGGTGCGAGATTTTCAGATGGTGATAGGCAAGGAGACGAGGGAGCAGATCCTGCGGGAGAAAGGGGCCCTCCCTGACGCCATAGTGGCGTGCGTTGGGGGCGGAAGTAACTCAATCGGAATCTTCCACGATTTCCTCAACGATCCAGTTGAACTCTTCGGCGTGGAGGCTGGTGGCAAGGGACTGAACACGGGCAAGCACGCCGCGCCATTGCTTTGCGGGTCAAGCGGGGTCCTGCACGGTTCTCGCACGCACGTGATGCAGGATAAATTTGGCCAGATACTTCCCACTCACAGCATATCGGCAGGGCTCGACTATTCAGGCGTCGGTCCGGAGCACTCGATGTTGAAGCTCAAGGGACGAATCTGCTACGATAGCGTGACCGACGAGGAGGCTCTCGAAGCCTTTCAACTTCTGTCCGAGCTGGAGGGCATTATACCGGCGCTAGAGTCAGCTCACGCCGTAGCCTATCTCAAAAAAATGCCGCACAAGTTTTATGGTAAGTTGGTGGTCGTCAATCTTTCCGGTCGTGGCGATAAGGATGTCGAGACGGTTGCCCGAGTTTTGGGGGTAGAGCCTTGAGCAGGATTTCGGCCAAGTTTGAGGAACTCAGGCGAAAGCGCGAAGGGGCACTTATAGCATTCTTGACGGCTGGGGATCCTCGACCATCGTTCACGCCGAAATTAGTGGAAATTATTTCAAAGCATGCCGATGTAGTCGAGCTTGGAATCCCGTTTTCTGACCCCATTGCGGACGGGCCCAGCATACAGAAGGCGACGGACCGTGCGTTAAGGGAGGGAACCACGCCGGAGACGGTCCTTCGGATAATCAAGCAGATCAGGCGAAAGAGCGAGACACCGTTGGTAATTATGACTTACTACAATATCTTGCTGAAACCGGGCGTAAGAAATTTTGTGAGGAGATTCGCCGCTGCCGGGATAGACGGGATAATAATACCTGATCTGCCATTGGAGGAATCCGGAGAACTGTTAAGGGCCGCCAATGAACACGGAGTGGATTTAATATTTCTAGCGGCGCCGACAACACCGCGAGAAAGACTTGAACGCATTTGCAAGAAATCGAGCGGGTTCTTGTATTTAGTTTCTTTACTTGGAGTGACCGGTGCACGGAAGGAACTCCCATCTTTTGTCCGACCGCTTATTAGCGAAGCTAAGAAGGTATCAAGGGTTCCGGTCGCGGTTGGATTTGGCATTTCAAAACCAGGACAAGTTGCGAACGTCATTAGGGCGGGGGCCGATGGTGCCATCGTTGGCAGCGCGTTTGTCAACATCATCGAAAAAAATTTGAAAAATGAGAAAAGGATGTTAAAGGAAATTGACGCGTTCGGAAAGGAGCTAAAGGCCGCGACTCGGACGAGTTAAATCATTTTTTTGATGGCGTCCCTTCCGAGAATGCCTTCCGTGATGCCTAGCTTCCTGGCCTGGCTAGATACTGCAGAAACTTTCCCATTTAAAATGTCGTCAAAATTCGTAACCCCACTCACAATTGCCGCAGCTTGGTCTAATTTTTCAGCCGTGTCAAGGTTCAGGTAGCCGCACATTATGTAGCCCTTGGGGGCGAGTATGAAGATGAGCGGTGCCTTAGGCAAACTCACTTTCAGACAGGATAATTTTTTTCCTTCCAGTTCTAACTCATGCGTTTCTATCATTGAACCATTTGTGAGTTATTTGGAAAGTGTTTAAGTCTTAAAGTCACATAAAAATCATTGATAGTATGAAGATGTTAACTCTAAAGGCAAAGCCGTTGGACATGGAAACGGGCCGGAACATCATAGTGATCCACGAAAATGATGCTCAAGAGATTGGTCATTTTCCTGGCGACCGGGTTAAACTCATTACAGATAGAAAGACGATAGTCGCAATAGCAAACGGAACAAACAGATTGGTCAAGCCAGGTGAATTTGGTGCCTTTCGTGAGGTCACGGAGGCGATGTCACTAAAGATGGATGATGTGGTGAATGTTGAGATTGCCCCCCTCCCACGTTCGGTCGAATCCATCAAGAAGAAGATGTCCGGCGGAAAGCTCACGTCCGAGGAGATTGGAGCGATCGTTCGAGATATCGTAGATTATAACTTGAGCACAACCGAGATGACGGCTTTCGTGGTTTCCGAGTATGTTAGGGATATGGATATCGATGAAATAGTCGCGTTGACAGAACACATGGTAAACACGGGGGACAGGATAGAATTTGAGATGGAGCATGTGCTTGATGTTCATAGCATCGGAGGTATCCCAGGGAACAAGTATGCCTTAATCACGGTGCCGATAGTTGCCGCGGCGGGACTAACCGTGCCAAAGACGAGTAGTCGAGCAATCACGAGCGCAGCAGGCACTGCTGACGTCATGGAGGTCTTGGCTAACGTGAATCTTGGCATAGAGGAAATAAAGAAGATTGTAAACAAAGTCGGCGGAGTTTTGGCGTGGGGCGGTGCCGTCAACTTGGCCCCCGCCGATGATATTATAATTGGAACGGAGCGCCAGCTGGGCATAGACCCAAGGTGCCAGCTGTTGGCCAGCGTCATGTCGAAGAAACTGGCCGAGGGCGCTAACAACATAGTAATTGACATCCCAACTGGTCCCGGAGCAAAGGTCGAACGCATCGAGGACGCACGCAACATCGCCCATGATTTCATAGAACTTGGGCACAAGCTCAAGGTTCAGGTTGAGGCGGCCGTGACCTACGGAGGTCAACCGGTCGGTCATACGGTGGGTCCAGCGCTTGAGGCAAGAGAGGCGCTTGAGACGTTACTGGGCAAAGGTCCAGGCAGCCTGGTCGAGAAATCGACAAGTTTGGCCGCGATAATGCTTGAACTTGGCGGTGCCGCTCCACAGGGTTTGGGTAAGGAAATGGCCGTGGAGATACTAAAGTCGGGTAAGGCTTACCAGAAAATGAGAGAAATGATAAAAGCACAGGGTGGAAATCCCGACATTAAGCCCGAGGACATCCAAATCGGCAGTAAGAAGGAGACGGTGACCGCGCCATATTCAGGTTACGTGACGCATATACACAACCAGCGCGTTAGCAGAATAGCCCGTGCTGCAGGCGCTCCGAGGGACAAGGGCGCAGGTGTAATACTACTGCGAAAGAAGGAAGGCAAAGTGGATAAAGGAGAACCGCTTTTTGAAATTTATGCGGAACATGAGACTAAACTTGACGAAGCTCTGGAGATCGCGAGACGTAAGTTGCCTCTTGAGATAGAGGGCATGTTACTGGAGAAGTTGACCCACAGGCCCAGAATGGTTTGATTTGACGTGTAGCGTTCCAAAGTAAGCGGCGATGGTAAAATACATTATGGAGAGACGTGGGCTTGGGTCTACAAAGGTGACATCCACCTCAGCTGACCACGTTGCTGAGCATCACGGGGCCGCGTTGGCCGCGGTAGTTTTCATGAAATAGTTTAATCTTCGGAGTCCTCTCCCATTCCGCCTGGGCCAGGTCCTTTTGGCATGGAAGGTCCACGCTTTGAAGATGCCAAAATATCGTCTATCCTCAAGATCATTATGGCGGCTTCACTAGCTGATTTAATCGCTTGGGAATTTGAGCGCAGTGGCTCCACTACGCCTTCCTTTGACATGTCTACAACTTTGCCCTTGTAAGCGTCGACTCCAAAGTTTTTACCATCTGGTTTTTCGTGTTTTGCTCGAAGTTCAACGAGAATGTCTATGCTGTCCAGCCCGGCATTTTCGGCCAGGGTTCTGGGAATCGATTCGACCGCGCTGGCAAAAGCATTGACAGCAAGCGCTTCTCGCCCGCCGACAGTTCCCGAATATTCACGCAATCGTTTGGCTAGTTCGATGGCAGGTGCGCCTCCGCCCACGGTGTATTTCTTATCCTCAATCACCGCACTCACGACGCTTAGAGCGTCGTGCATCGCTCGTTCCACCTCGTCCACCACGTGTTCAGTGCCGCCTCGGATGAGCAGGCTTACAGCCTTTGGATCCTTGCATCCCTCCACGAACGTCATCTTGTCGTCGCCTATCTTCTTCTCCTCGACCAGGCCTGCCTTGCCCAAGTCGTTGACGGTGAGGTCGTCTAGGTTTGTGACGACTTTTCCGCCGGTCGCGCGCGCGAGCTTCTCCATGTCAGATTTCTTGGCCCGCCTGATCGCGTAAATTCCGGCCTTTGAGAGGTAGTGCTGTGCCAAGTCGTCTATCCCCTTCTGGCATATGGCGACGTTTGCGCCGGTGGCCACTATTTTATCCACCATCTTTTTGAGTATGGATTCTTCCTCGTCCATGAACGCCCTGAGCTGATCTGGGCGTGTGACCCTGATCTCAGCGTCAGTTTCAGTTTTCTCTATCTCAAGGGCGCTGTCAAGAAGCGCTATCTTCGCGTTCTTTACCCTCTTTGGCATCCCAGGATGAACGCGCTCTTTGTCCAGGATCAAGCCTTGAATCAGCTGGGAATCGTCAGTGCTCCCCCCGGGTTTCTTTTCGACGCCAATGTAATCTATATCCGCAACAGAGCTATCATCGGTCGTGTCGACGATTTGCTTTACGGCTTTGACCGCAAGGTCTGCAAGCTTCTCGTTTGAACCCTCGGCCTTTTTGCCGGACATTGCAGTTATGGCGATCCTTTTCAGCAGGGCGTCGTCATCGATTTTTATAGGTTCGGCCATGCTCTCAAGGATTTCCTGTGCCTTTTCCGCGGCGAGCCGATAACCTCCCGCGATTACGGTCGGATGAATTGTCTGGTCCAAGAGACGCTCGGCTTCGTGTAGCAGTTCGCCTGCTATGATTACTGCCGTTGTCGTTCCGTCCCCGACTTGCTCATCCTGCGTCTTTGCGACCTCCACCAGCATCTTTGCGGCAGGGTGCTCGATTTCCATTTCCTTCAAAATGGTGACGCCGTCGTTCGTGATCACGACATCACCCATGCTGTCAACCAGCATTTTGTCCATTCCACGCGGACCCAAAGTCGTTCTAACTGCCTCGCTTATGACGCGGGCCGCGAGTATATTCATACGCTGGGCGTCACGCCCCATCGTTCTTCGTGTACCCTCAGGTAGCACGAATACCTGTCTACCACCTAGTGCGCTCATAATCCATCTCCTCCTGTTGTTTAAGTTATTACCTGCTTTTAAACTTTGCTTTACTAGCTTTAGATTAATAAACCTTTTACGATTTTAAACCTTACGTAGACTGGTCTACACGTGCCGAAAAAGTCTAAAAAGCAAGCGGTTAGGCGCACAAGGGCTGATGCGTCAAAGACTTTGAAAAAGGTCAAAGTCAAGGGAATTATCAGGTCAGAAGAGAAAGCACCATCGCGAGAAGCAGCGTTGCTAGCCAAGCCGAAGACCGCCGGACGCGAGAAGATTATCGAAAGTTATGGGCAAGTGGATATAATTTTTGTCGAAGGGGATGTCTTGCCCTTTTACAGGATAAAGCTGCCCAATATCACAAAGGAGGAGCAGAGACTCCTCAACACCGCTAAGGAGATAGCGGTCGAGGAGATTAAGATAGACCCAAAGAAGATACCCGATCCAGAAAAACGTCAGCGTGCTTTCAAAAACGAGGTCCTAAAAATAATTGAACGCGAAGCCAGGGATATTCGCATCCCACAAAGTCGTTTTTCGCAGCTCGTTGAAATAGCCGTTAGGGACATGCTCGGGTACGGCATACTCGATTCGGTAATAGCTGACGACAAGCTTGAGGATATAATGGTGACAGGCATTGAAAAACCTGTCTATGTGTACCACAGAAAGTGTGGAATGTGTTATACTAACATCGTGTTCAAGGAGGAGGATTCCATAAAGTATCTGATAGACAAAATGGCTAGGGCGGTTGGAAGGCGCATAGACCAGCAGACGCCGCTGCTTGACGCGCGGCTTCCGGATGGGAGCAGGGTCAACGCCACCATTCCACCAGTTTCGCTCGGAGGACCAACGATTTCCATTAGAAAATTCAGAGCTGACCCTTTGACTATAGTGGACATCCTCAACAATAGGACATATTCAATGGATTTCGCTGCCTTTTTGTGGTTGGCAGTAGGTGGACTCGGGGTCAAACCCGCAAACATGATCTTCGCTGGAGGCACAGGTTCTGGAAAGACAACAACCCTCAACTGTGCCACCACATTCGTACCTGAGCGGGAACGCGTTATTTCGATTGAGGACACGGCCGAGTTGCAATTGCCACATAAACATTGGATAAGGCTAGAGACCAGGCCGCCGAACGTGGAGGGGCGCGGGGAAATAACGATGGACGACTTGGTCAAGAATGCGTTGAGGATGAGGCCCGACCGATTGGTCGTCGGAGAGGTCAGAGGACCAGAGGCTCAGACGATGTTCACCGCCATGAACACAGGACACGATGGATGCATGGGAACCGTGCATGCTAACAGCGCAATGGAAACGATTGCGCGTTTGACCGAAGCTCCCATGTGTGTTCCAGAGATAATGATTCCAGCGCTTGACATCATATTGATGCAGCAGCGAATTTATAACAGGCAAAAGGGACAGATTCGCCGAATCACAGAAGTGGCCGAGGTTACGGGAGTGGAGAGCGGAAGGCCACAACTCAGTAGGATTTACAAGTGGAATCCTCGGGCAGATGCCCTTGAGCCCACTGGCGTGCCAAGCAAGGTCAAGCGCGCGATTGCAGAGTTCGGCGGCGTGAGCGGCATCGATATAGAAAACGAGTTGAAAAAGCGCTCGGCCGTACTCGGTTGGATGGTGCACAAGGAAATCAGAAACATCTTCGAAGTGGGAAATATAATCCAGGAATACTATCGCGACCAGCCCGCCGTTCTGAAACGCATTGGTTGGGGGAAAAACTCAGAGCGTTAATAGTGGTTTCATGCAAAGTAAAAAAGCTCGAAGATGGAGCTTGAAAAAATTTTTTTCCGCGGTAGGGGGCGGAGTTTTCAAGTTGGGCGAGTCAGTTCAGAAATTACCCGCTCCAACAAAAAAATCTGAAACCACCGATGAAAAACCATACGATGCATCTGATAGATTTCAAGATATAGAAAGACCAGCCACGCCGCGTGAAGAGGAGTTTACAGAAGAAGAACTTGAACTGGCTGAAGAGGACATCAGGATTAAAAGACCTCCGCCCGAACGACTATCGAAAGTTTTCTTTAAACTGTTCAAGTGGCCCGCTCAAAGGCTTGCTGGCCATTTCAAGGGGATGGATCGTGATCTTTACAGTGCAAACATGAAAATTACTCCAGAGCGTTACGCCGCGCGCATGATTGGTTTCAGTGTCATTGTGACGGCGTTAACATTACTTCTCACGTTATTTTTAAGAATCCCTTTAATACTTACCGCATTGGGGAGTGCTTTAATTTTTATATTTTCGATGTTTTTCACTAGGACGCAGCCAAAACGCAGGTCAAGGGCAAGGGCAGTTGAGGTGAATAAGTTGTTGCCTTACGCCCTGCGGCACATGGGCACTCAGCTCTCGTCCGGAATAGGCCTCCCAGAGACGATAACTTCGGTCAGCAGGGCGAAGTACGGTGCCCTATCCGAGGAATTTACCAAGGTTGTCCGCGATATGCACGCAGGAATGGGATTCGAGGAGGCGTTATCAGCCATGGAGAATCGTGTCGATTCTGAGCCTCTCCGCAGGGCCACCCGCCAAATCCAGCGCACACTGAGAACTGGAGGAGATTTGGCGAGGACTCTGAATGTGATGGCAGAGGAAACCGCTTTTGAGCTGCGGATGAAGCTGCGCGACTATACACAATCGCTCAACATGTTCACGATGATTTACATGTTTGCGTCTGCAGTCATACCTGCGATGCTAATGGTGGTGATAAATATTTCAGCAGGCAGAGGACAAGGCGCGTTGTCCCCTCAGGCGGCGGGTGTCATCTACTTGGTACTGTTGCCGTTCATGTTAATTTACTTCGTGATGATGATTAAAAGATTCGAACCGAGGCTGTGAGAATGGGGTTGGACGAAAGGTTGGCTGCTTTGGCGAATCGCCTGTTCTCAGAAAAATCCATAAACGCGCTAAGTCGTAGGTTAGATTCGACAAAGATCAAGCTTTCTGCGGACACCTACTTGGGACTAAGCTTTCTCGTCGCCATAGTTGCAGGTGTCGCAGTTTTCGTGACATTCTTCTTGCTCGCCCCTCTGATACTGGTTTTGACTGCAATACCGGTGGCAATTGGTACGTTTCTAGTGGTGTCCAAGGGGATACCTATCTTTTTAGCCCAGCGCAGAGCTGCCGGGCTTGAGCGGGTGCTACCAGATGCTCTTCGTCATATGGCCAGCATTTTGAGGGCAGGAGTAGGGGTTGATGCTGCTCTCGATGATATTACCAAATCAAAATATGGTGAATTATCGATTGAGTTCGAAAGAGTAATGAGCGAGGTTGACAAGGGAAGGTCCCTTTCCAGCGCCCTTCTCGCACTCTCCCGAAGATCCTATTCGCCGCTTTACCAACGCGCTTTTCACTTGATAGTGGAGGGCATCGATCGCGGCGCGGCTTTAGCCAGAGTTCTCGATGCCGTTTCCACAGACATAAAAGAGGTCCAAGCGATACAGCGGGAGCGGAAAGCAGCTACAACTCAGCAGGTCATGTTCCTCTATGCAGTCGCGCTATTCGCAGTCCCGTTCATCGTTGGTCTCACCGTTGGAGTCAGCGGGATTGCGGTAAGCGGGAGGACGATAGGGCTGCCGGGGGAGATGATTCCCATTGCCATGGCTTACAATGCGATTCAGGCGTTCATCTGTGGGCTGGCAGTTGGGGTTATACGGTATGGAAAAATGTCGAGTGGGATATTCTACACGGTTCCATTCATGGTGGTTGCTACAATAGTGTTCCTCGCTGCCAGAATTATTATTGGGTCTTTGACCCCCGCACCCGTTTAATGTCCAGATATTGGAGATCCTTGTAGATAGTGTCGCGCGAAACGCCCAGGATCTTGGCCACCTGAGCAATGTTTATTGACTTTGAGTCGTTTGCTAGGAGGTTGAGCACAGAAGCGAGACGTTCTCTGCGCTTGTACATGTCCAACTGCTCGATTTTCTTAGGCAAATTTTCATTAACCGCTACAATGATGGTCGCGTAGGTCCTTTTGAGTAAAGGTGGTGCAATTAATTTTACGTAAAGCCCGGCGATTTCGCCGCGTATCTTCTCCATCTGCTCGTTTATCTTGCCCTGTGCGAGGTTTAGAGCCGCTTCTTCGCTACTTCCAGCCTCGTTCGCCCAGACGATGCGTTTAGGTCGAAGATCGCTTTCGTCAACGGCCACGATTACGCGCACATTAGCTCCAGATATGCCGGACTCAATTGTGGCGTCGAGCTTGGTTATGCGGCCCAGAGTTTTCGAAAGTATTTCGTTTATCTCGTTTGCGACCCGATTGAGTGATTTTCTAACGCTGGTTCCGCGGCGTGTACAGCTTACTACCTTCATGTGAATCAAGAAATAGTAGGAAATTTCGAATTTAAGGCTATCGACATATATGTCGAATTTAAGGCTATCGACAGATATGTCGACTTTTGTAAAATGTGAAGAGGTTTTTATAGGCTTAATTTCAAGGGTTTAACCGGAGGGATAAAATGAAATTGTGTAAGCGAGGTCAAGGCGCAACTGAATA
>JBDRCL010000125.1:0-8404 GCA_043821745.1 Methanobacteriota archaeon
TTATAAGGGGAGTATAATGACAAAAAGAAGATTGGATACAATCGCGCTGCACGCGGGACAGGAGTCTCCCGATCCGGCGACGGGAGCTCGGGCCGTGCCCATATATCAGACCACTTCTTACGTTTTCAAGGACACGGACCATGCGGCAAATCTTTTTGCCCTGAAAGAGTTCGGGAACATTTACACCAGAATAATGAACCCCACGAACGACATTTTTGAGAAACGGATTGCCGCAATAGAGGGCGGCACTGGTGCGCTCGGGGTGGCGTCGGGACAAGCTGCGGAGACCTTGACCATGTTGGCCATAACTCAGGTGGGGGACGAAATCGTCTCGGCCAACAACCTTTACGGTGGGACTTATCAACTGTTTCACTACACCTTGCCGAAGTTAGGCAGAAAAGTGGTCTTCGTCGACTCGACTAAGCCTGAAGAGTTCAAAAAAGCAATTACGAAGAGGACGAGGGCGGTTTACGCGGAGACCATAGGCAACCCCAAGCTGGACGTGCCTGACTTTGAGAAGATCGCTAAAATTGCCCACGATGCCGGAATTCCCTTCGTCGTTGACAATACAGTTGGAGTTGGGTTGGTCCGGCCAATAGATTACGGTGCGGATATCTTGGCTAACTCAGCGACAAAGTTCATCGGTGGCCACGGCACCTCGATCGGCGGGGTTATCGTCGATTCAGGGAAATTTGACTGGGGCAATGGCAAGTTCCCCGAGTTCACCGAACCGGACCCAAGCTACCACGGGCTGAAATATTGGGATGTGTTTGGCAATTTTCCAGGCCTAGGCAACGTGGCCTTCATCATAAAAGTAAGGGTTCAGCTACTGCGAGACTTGGGACCGGCTTTGAGTCCCTTTAACTCCTTCCTGTTCCTTCAGGGTTTGGAGACCTTGCCCCTGAGGATGAGGAAACACTCGGAGAATGCCTTGAGCGTTGCCAAGTTTCTCAAGGACCATCCTTTGGTGAAGTGGGTTAACTATCCTGGATTATCCGAGCACCCTTCCCACAAGCTTGCGGTAAAGTACCTAAAGGGCCAATATGGGGCGATATTGGGCTTCGGGATCAAGGGAGGGATAAAGGCAGGGAAGAAATTTATAGAGTCGGTCAAGCTTCTTTCCCACCTGGCCAACATCGGTGACGCTAAAAGCTTGGTTATCCACCCGGCCTCGACAACGCATAGCCAACTGACCCGAGCGGAGCAGGAGGAGACCGGCGTTACAGAGGACTATATCAGGGTCTCCGTGGGCTTGGAGGATGTTGAGGACATAAAGGAGGATATCGATCAGGCCCTGAGAAAAGCAGCCAAGTGATTCGGCCCTGTAAGTTTGGGGGTATGGCCATGGAAATAGTCGAAACGAAGTATTTTACGTTTGCTCAGCCGCCGAACGAATTGGAGCTGGAGAACGGGGACAAACTGGGGCCAATAACGGTGGCCTACGAAACTTACGGCAAGCTCAACGAGCAAAAATCAAACGCGATTCTTATCCTCCACGCTCTTTCTGGTGACGCGCACGCAGCGGGATTCCACGCGGAGGACAAAAAGCCCGGGTGGTGGGACAACATGATTGGGCCGGGAAAGGCCTTCGACACGAACAAGTACTTCGTCATCTGTTCAAACGTTCTTGGCGGGTGCAACGGAACGACGGGTCCGTCCTCTAAAGATCCAAGGACAGGAAAAGAGTACGCTTTAGAGTTTCCAGTCATCGGCATTTTGGACATGGTCAATGTCCAGAGGCACCTGCTGGGCCATCTGGGAATTGAAAAGCTTCTTACGGTTGTCGGAGGTTCGATGGGCGGCATGCAGGCATTGCAGTGGCTGGCGTCTTATCCAGACAGTATTGACAGCGCTATCCCGATCGCAACAGCGACGAAGCACTCGCCTCAGCAGATAGCATTCGACGAGGTCGGTAGGCAGGCGATAATGTCCGACCCCAATTGGAACGATGGCCGATACTACGGCAGTCAGCCGCCAGCTAAGGGGCTCTCTGTCGCGAGGATGATCGGCCACATAACTTACATGAGCGACATATCGATGTCTGAAAAATTCGGCAGGCGGGTCGGGAACAACGGCCGGCCGCACAAGCTCAGCACTGGCTTCGAGGTGGAAGAGTATCTCCACTACAGGGGGAATAATTTTGTCAAGCGGTTCGATGCAAATTCCTATCTCTACATCACTAAGGCGATAGATTCCTTCGACGTCTCGGGCGGCAAGGACCTGCAACTGGTTTTCAAGGGAGTTAGGGCCAAGGTGCTCGTCCTGTCTTTTAAATCCGATTGGCTCTATCCCTCCTCGCAATCGCTGGAGCTCGTACGGGCCTTCAAGCTGGCGGGGGTCGACACCACATACTGTGAAATAAATTCCACCTACGGTCACGATGCATTCCTACTGGAAGTCGATGAGGAGACCCACCTGATTAAGCATTTCTTGGAGAAAGTCGCCCGCGAAAACGGATCAGAAAGCAGCCACGGGATGGTGGGAACACGGGTCAAGATAATGGGCGATTAGAGAATAAGGCCATCCTCAACTGGGTAGAAGCTGGTTCGTCAGTATTGGACCTCGGCTGCGGCGACGGAGAGCTGCTGGCACTCCTTATCAAAGAAAAGGGCGTCAGCGCCAAGGGCATTGATATAAATGAGCAGGCGATTCACCAATGCGTCGCAAAGGGGCTGAGCGTTCTTCACGAGGACATAGACAAGGGCCTGCTGGAATACGCTGACAAGTCATTTGATTATGTAATATTGAACCAGAGCTTGCAACAGGTCAAGCATTTGGAGCCGGTGCTCGCCGATGCCTTGCGAGTGGGAAAGAAGGTGATCGTGGGCTTCCCTAACTTCACACACTACAGGGCTCGTCTTCAATTATTCTTCAGTGGGAGAACCCCGGTCACGCCATCCCTCCCGTACAAATGGTACGACACGCCGAACTTGCATTTCCTGAGCATCTCGGACTTTAAGGAGTACTGCCGTGAGAAGGGGATGAGGATAGAGAAGTCGGCTTACTTCTCCGAGGGTAAAGCGGTGAGGTTTTTCCCAAACCTGTTCGCTTTGGTCGGGTTATTTCTAATTTCAAAGGACGGGACCGGGCCGCACTAATTTTCGCCATTTCTCGGGCGGTCATCATGGGCGAATAGTTATCGACGACTCTGCCAGAGGGTGCCCCTTGGAAGTTAAAGAGAAGACCTTTTCCCAGCCGAAGGGCGCCTTGTCCACCGAATAGTCTGTGCGTTTTAGTCCCTCGTAAAGTTTTTCCGTTATTCCCATGGCGGCCTCTGAATCGCTGACCTGCTCGGATAGGTGGACAAACGGAAATAGGACCAAGTTTTTCGCGCCCAGCTGCTTGGCCCTTGCGGTGATTTCCTCGATGCTTTTGGCAACTACCTTGCTCGGATTTTTTGCGTCGTATTTCTCCACGGTCACAAAAATAACCAACGCATCTTTAATGGCACAGCTCTTGCATCCATTCGGGATTTCCTCGGCCAATTTTGTCCTCTTGGTTGTGAGATACGAAAAGTGATCGCAATGAACCAATAACATCTTCATATCATCAGCTCCTCATCTCATGCTCGATTAAGAGGCGCGCCGCAAAGCTTATAAATATAACTACGTTATAAAGACCTGTGAGATTGTAAAGGGGGATAAAAACAGTTTTGGAGGAAAAGATAATGTCGAGGGATGGTCTTTGCACAGCTAGCTCAATTTTCGCCCTCCACAAAGTTCGTGCTTAAGGTTTTACAATTAAACGGGCGCATGACACAAAAGGACATCATTTTGGAAACCACCCTGCCCCCGAGAACGGTAAAATACGCCATAAAGAAGTTGAAGGATAGTAACATCGTTCAAGAGAAACCCCGCCTCAACGACATGAGGAGCAAATATTACATATATTTCAATGGGCAAAATTTGCACCTATAACGGGCGTTTAAATCTTATATCGATACAGGAGATATTAAGCCAAGGTGGCTGAGTGGCTCAGGCGGTGGGCTGCAGACCCGCATACGCAGGTTCAATTCCTGCCCTTGGCTCCACTTTACGGTAATGCACATGGGCGAAAAATCAGTACAGGAGACATTCGAAGCGCTTTTCGCGCTGACCGAGTTGAGACAAGTTTTCAGGGAGACGAAGCCGACCCACAAGCTCAACGATGAGCAGAGGGAAAAAGTCAGGAAAATCATTGAAAGCGTCCGGAAAAGCCTGTCGATCATCGAGGAGGATTTGATTAAATGAGCGAGATCATCAAAGGCCTCGACACCCGGGACAGGGAGGAACTATACATAAACATACAGCCCATCCAGGCGGCAGGCAGGCTGACGGTTAATGCAATGAAGGCCCTGATCGCCTACGGGGACGGCTATTCTACTTGTGACTGGTGCAGGAAGCCGTTCAGGCTCGATAAGATCTGCAAGCCGCCCATCGCCGAGTTCCACGCAGAGCTCGCCGAATTTGTGGGCATGGATGAAGCGCGGGTGGTGCCGGGAGCGAGAAGGGGCTTCCAGGCCGTGACCTCTTCTCTGGTGGGCAAGGGCGACTCGGTAATCGTCTCCTCCCTGGCACACTACACCGAGTTCTTAGCGGTCGAGGGCGCCGGCGGCGTCGTGAAAGAAGTCCCGTTGAATGAGAAGAACGTAATCACGGCCGAGGCCACTGCGCGAAAAGTGGAAGAGGTGAAAAAGGAGACCGGCAAATTACCGGCACTGATTATGATTGACCACTTCGACTACTCTTTCGGTAACGAGCATGATATCCGCGGGATCGGGAAGGTTGCCAAGCAACTCGGCGTCCCGTTCCTGGTCAACTGCGCCTACTCACTTGGGACTATGCCGGTCAACGGGAAGGAGATGGGCGCCGATTTCGTGGTCGGTTCTGGTCACAAGAGCTTCGCCTCCCCCGCGCCTTCAGGCATACTGGCGACCACGAAGGAATGGTCGGGCAAGGTGCTCAGGACGACGCAGATGGTCGGGGACGTGACGAAGAGAAAATTCGGCATCAAGGAGGTGGAGATGCTCGGGTGCACACTGATGGGCGGCAACCTGATCGCGATGATGGCCAGTTTCCCCGATATTAAGGAGAGGGTGAAGAAGTGGGACGACGAGGTCAGCAAGGTCAACCATTTCGTCAAAGAATTCCTGAAGGTCAAGGGGAGCAAAGTTCTCAGCGAAATGCCCAGGAAGCACACGCTGACCAAGGTCGACACCAAGGACAGCTTTGATGTCATCGCGCAGGACCACAAGAGGCGAGGATTCTTCTTCAGCGACGAGCTGCGCGACAGGAAGATAATCGGGGAGTTCTTCGGGGCGACCAGGACATGGAAGTTCAACACCTACGGGTTGACCTGGGACCAGATCAAGTACATTTCAGACGCGTTCCAGGACATCGCCAAGAAATACGGAATAGAGGTCAGCGCTTAAACTGCACTAAAAACTCTGACTTGGGCGAAGTTTTTGCATCTGCTTTTTTACATTAGCCTGAATCAAAACACAGGCAACATATTTTCTTAGGCGTTAAATATCCTCAATGATTAGTGTTAGTCAGGTGGTAGTTGGGATGTCACGGGGATTCAACGAGATACTTTCGCAGCAGTTGCCGAAGCTCGCTGGAGGTAGCGGCGATTTCCTCGGGTTCACTCAGGACCAGATCGTCCGTTACAGCCGCCAGATGATCCTCAACGAGGTCGGCGGCAAGGGCCAGAAGAAGCTGATGGCCTCCAAGGTCTTGATCGTAGGCGCAGGCGGGCTTGGCTCTCCGGCGGCTCTCTTCTTGGCGGCAGCCGGCGTTGGCAAGATCGGAATCGTCGACGGCGACAAGGTCGACCTCAGCAACCTGCAGCGTCAGGTCATTCACTCCACGAGGACTATCGGGAGACCCAAGACCGAATCGGCGAAGGAGCTGATATCGGCGCTGAACCCGGAGGTCGATATAGTCACTTACGAGGAGCGCTTCACCCCGAAAAACGCGTTCGAAATCTTAAAGGGCTGGGACTTTGTGGTCGACGGTAGCGACAACTTCCCGACGAAATTCCTCATCAACGACGCATGCGTTCTCAAGGGCAAGTCTTTTTCGCACGCGGGAGTGCTTCGCTTCGTGGGCATGATTACAACGATAGTGCCGCACAAGGGCCCATGCTACCGGTGCCTCATCAAAGAGGCCCCGCCGCCGGGTGCAGTTCCCACCTGCCAGGAGGCCGGGGTGCTCGGCACGGTTCCGGGAGTCGTGGGAACGCTCCAGGCGACCGAGGCGATAAAGTTCCTGATTGGCGCGGGTGACCTGCTCATCGGGCGCGTGCTCTACTTCGACGCCCTCGGCATGAAGTTTGATCAGTTTGAGCTGCGGAGAAATCCCAAGTGCCCCTCCTGCGGCGACAAGCCCGTCATCAAGGGCCTATCCCGGGCCAACTACGGCGGGGCCTGCAGGGTGGGGAGAAGATGACCGGGGCAAAGGTCGGTCGCAAGATCGACATACGCGGCGAGGTCTGTCCCTACACTTTCGTCAAGGCGAAGCTCGCCATCGAGGACTTAAAAAAAGGCCAGATGCTCGAGGTCGTACTGGACCACGAGCCGGCGATCAGGAGCGTGCCGCGCAGCATGGAGATGGACGGCCATAAGGTCCTCGGGGTGAAAAAGGCCGGCAACAACGAGTGGCGGATCTTGATAATGAAATCATAGGGTTTCAACTCAGGACGACCTCGATTTCCTCGATTTTTTTGTTTTTCATCGTGAACGCCTTTCGCTCCAGGACCTCATCCCGGCTCAGGCCCAATATCAGCCACGCCAGGTTCCCCCAGTACTTCATGAACTCGGCGTCGCGGCTGCTGACGAAGGCGTGCATGTCTGGGTGGGAGTGGTAGATGCCGACCAGCTGCGTCCCGCGCTTCTCCGCGTCCTTGTAGACCTTGTAGACGAACTGCGGGTCGGCCTCGAAGGCCACTGGGGAGCCGAGCGTGTTCTTCGCCTTGACTATCTTCTTCACCTCGAACCCTTCCTTGCCCGATGTGCCGATCAGCAGGCCGACGCACTCGTAGGGGAAGGTCTTGAGCGCATGGGCGTCGATTTTTTTCATGCCCGCGACCTTAATCCTCAGTTTCATTCAGCCCACCCGCTTCACGATCTCGTCGAAGCTGCGGTCGAAGCTGAGCAGGACATCTATTCTGTCTTGGTTCATCAGCGAAACAGTTGTGCAGTCGGTGAAGCTTAACCCCTTGGCAGAATATTTTCTGAAAATGGCCCAAGAGGCTGAGAAAATATCTTCATCAACTCGAAGGAGCTTGGTAAAACTCGGGATTTTATTGGCTGGATTGCCCAAAATAAACTCACCCAGTCCCAGGGCAAATTCTGGCTTCTTCGTCCTCGTGAGCATCAGGGTGACAGCTTCATCAAAAACATAATCCGACGTGTAGGGCGTGCCGTATTCCCTTTTAATTGCCGACATTATGAGCTGGCTTGCCCTTTCATGGTTCTGGTCCCGCGTGTTGTAAGCGGCGATTAACACGCCCGCGTCGATGAATGCAGACATATCACTCTTTCCCGTACAGATATTTGTCGATGTCCTCTTCCGATGTGACGACTCCGCAATCCTTGGGCAAACTCATTATTCGCTTGATTTCTTTCTCGCTCAAGGGCTTATTTCCCGATTCGAAAATTTTGGAAACTAGTTCCTCCGTTCGTCGTTCCACGTCATCGAGGATTAACTCAAGCAGCTCCTGTTGGGAGACCTTCCCCCCTGACTTAAGCGTCATCTCCGCCTGCAGGGCGTCCAGCATCTTCTTTCCGCGCTCGCTTAACTTTACCGATGTTACCACAAGCCCACCAGTTAAATTTGAATACTTTTCTACTTTTAATACTTTTCTACCGTCGTCCACCGAGTTCATGCTCAGCCCAGCGAACCGTTAGGGGCGGGTTGTTTTTAAAGGGGAAAATTTAGGTTTAATATCCTCGGCCCCGCGAGAAAATTTCCGTTACCCAAACGGTCTCATTTTCGACGGCATAGATTACCCTATAACCGCCAACTCGCAGCCTGAAGAGGTCATGCCTGCCCTTGGTTCCCTTCAGCTTCTTGATATCGGCTCCGGGTCTGCCTTGAAAAGGGCTTTGTTTCAGCTGCCGGACGGCGTCCTTGATGTGGTTCTTCGCCCGCTCCTCAAGTTTTTCCAGAAATTTTGCCGCGCCCGGGTGGAGCATGATTTGGTAGCTCATTTGGCCCTGCCCAGGGGCACGAACTTGGACTTTTCCCTCAGGCGCTTGTACTGCTTTTCCATGAACTCCTCGTACTCGACGTTCTCCATGAGCTGCGATATGATCTCGTCGTAGGTCTGCCCCTTAAGGCCTAGTGACCTCAGCCTGTCCCTGGTTTCGTGCCTCACAGGGATCGTAGTGATGTCTCGCGTTTTTTGCATCGATATCCTCAAA
>JBDRCL010000126.1:0-9000 GCA_043821745.1 Methanobacteriota archaeon
AGGATGGAGAAACTCAGTCCGAAGAAACCCACTATTATCAGTATGCGAGCGACACGATTGAATATAATGCCTTTCCAATTCCTCTTGTATATGTCCTTCAAAATACCAGCCAATCCAATTCCAGACAGGACATGAAGGATACCTAGGAAGATGACAAGTTTAAGCAGCGGTATCGGTCTCTGAATTGGATTCGTCCAGAGGGGTTGTCCAAAGCCAAACCAACCACCGATCATAATGCCAGCAAAAACAGTGAACACGGCGCATACTACCATTAGTCGCCTAATCTTCAGTGGAAAAGCTTTGGCAAACCAAACACCCGACGCCATGAACAGTCCAAGTACAACCCCGTAACCCGCATCAGAGAGACATATGCCGAAGAACAGGGCGAAGGTGAAGGTCAGAAACGGTGTGGGATCGATCTCGTCGTACTTTGGCAGTCCGTACATGCTTGTGATATACTCAAAGTTATTCAACACCTTTGGGTTCTCAAGCTCAATCGGAACAGTTTTAATATCAGCTGGTTGAGGGTCGTAGGTTCGGAGGATGTAGTGCTCTTGCGTGATAGAAGTCAACAGCTTTTCCAAATCTGCTGTTTGCTTCGCCTTTACCCATCCCTCCACCACAGTTGTTGCTTCAGTGTACCCGAATAAACCAGTACATTCGAGCCGTTCTCGCTGGATTTCCAATATTTCTCTCATCTGAGAAATTTCTCTAGCTTTTGCGCGAGCCAATTTTTTCAAATCTAGTCCAAGCTTCATTTGTTTTTTCTCAACAACGGCCAATTTTTTTTCCAAAATTTTAATTGCATCGTGTGGCGACCCAGCAAAAGGAGGAATATCTAAGAGCTTCATCTCATATCTGTACAAAAGGGGAGAAAGTTTTTCTCCATCTTTGGTGCGGCAAGCTATAATAACAACCTGCTGTTTCCCAGCTACGAGCACCGAAGTGAAGACTCGCTGTGCCAAATACTCCTTTGCTGCGCTGATAAATTCGTTTACCTTATCCTCATCTATGTACCCGACCACAATCTTAATTTCATCAGTTGAAACAAGGTGTTTCAATGGTAACTTTATTGCTCTAAATTTTTCCAGCATCTCAATTTGTGCGATTAAATTCTGATGTTCTCGGTCAAAATCATCTCTCCAATTTTTAAGTAGGTTTATTCTGGGCTCCAATTTATCAAGGCTTTTTTTGGCCAATTTTATAGTCTGGGCAAAGGTCAACTTCTTGACTGGTAATTGCTTGCGGATAGGCCTTCCAATAAATTCCTCCAACTCTTTAAACCTTACTAGTAGGGATGAAAGTTCGCGGATTTCCTCATCCGCCGCCTTCCGCGCTAATTCCAGCTCAGAGATTTCTTTGAGCTGAACCACGCCAACTTCATGTAACCCCGCGATTACATCATCATGGACTCGATGGGAGAATAAAGCACGGAACTTCTTCATCTTTGCAGCTTTGAACACAAGTTCACCCGACGATTGTGTCGATGATTAATTTAATGGCCTCTTTGCGCCGCTCCTTTGTTTTTCTTTCCATGGCTAGGATTTGTTTTTGCGTTTCTTTCAACAGATCTTGTGCATCTGTCTCGGCCCTTTTCCTCGATTCTTCAAGAATTTTCTGGGCCTTGGATTTGGCATCAATTTTGGCATCTTCTTTGTTTTTCTCTGATTCATTTCGAGCAGATTCCAAAATAGCTGAAGCTTCACGTTTAGCTGCTTCAACCAACTCCACTGTTCTTCGCTCTGCTTCAAATATCGTGTTAAGGCTTTCTTCAACCACTCTTTCACTCACCAGTGCCCTACGAAATTAAAGGACAGTAGCCTATAAAAACTTTAATCAAGTAGAGAAATTCATAAAAAGGGTGCAGCTAAACATAGCTGGAGGTTAGAATCTGGGAAAAATATCTAGAATTACTGGCCCGGTGGTCATCGCCGACGGCATGCGCGGTTCTGAGATGTATGAACTAGTCAGAGTTGGCGAGGAGCACTTAATGGGTGAGATAATTGGTCTTAAAGGCGATAGTGCGACAATCCAGGTTTATGAGGAAACTTCAGGTATAAAGCCTGGTGAGAAAGTCGAGGGCACTGGAAGGCCCCTTTCAGTCGAGCTGGGCCCTGGGTTGATTGGCGCAATATACGACGGCACGCAGCGGCCGCTCACGATAATCCAGACTGAAGTTGGGGATATGATAAAACGGGGTGTATTCGCTTATGCACTGCCCCGAGACAAGAAGTGGGAATTTGTGTCAAGGGTGAAAAAAGGTGCAGACGTGATTGAAGGCGATATACTGGGAACTGTGAAGGAGAGTAAGATTATCGAGCACCGAATATTGGTCCCCCCGGGCATCAGTGGCAAAGTCTTAGAAATTTCAGACGGAGCACATAAAGTGGAAGACGTCGTTGCAACAGTAGAGACTTCAGACGGTAAGCAGAATATCCCAATGATGCAAATTTGGCCGGTCAGACGAATGCGGCCCTTTAAGAAAAAGTTGGACTCAGACGTTGCTCTGGTGACTGGGCAGCGCATCGCCGACACTTTCTTCCCGATAGCAAAGGGCGGAACAGCTGCAATTCCGGGTGGATTTGGTACCGGTAAGACTGTTTTTTTGCACCAGGTTGCAAAGTGGGCTGATGCCGACATCATCACTTACGTAGGGTGTGGGGAGAGGGGCAACGAGATGTGCGACGTGCTGATACACTTCCCACAGCTCAAGGACCCCCGCACGGGCGAGTCCCTGATGGAGAGAACTACTCTCATAGCCAATACTTCCAACATGCCAGTCGCCGCTAGGGAGGCAGGAGTCTACACGGGCATCACCATCGCCGAGTATTTCCGTGACATGGGGTACGATGTGGCGCTCATGGCCGACTCAACTTCTCGGTGGGCTGAGGCCATGCGTGAGATATCTGGAAGGCTTGAGGAGATGCCTGGTGAGGAGGGCTTCCCGGCATACCTTGCCTCGCGGCTAGCAGAGTTCTACGAAAGGGCCGGTCGCGTTCAGACACTCGGTAGCGATGGTCGTTTCGGCTCCCTGACAGTCCTTGGTGCTGTTTCGCCACCCGGTGGGGATTTTTCGGAACCAGTTTCTCAAAACACGCTCAGGATAGTCAAAGTGTTCTGGGCGCTCGACACAAATCTGGCATACCGCCGCCATTTTCCAGCCATAAATTGGCTGACCAGTTACTCCCTTTATGTGGATAATGTCAGTGATTGGTGGAAGAAAAAAGTCGACATCGATTGGAGGAGCCTGCGCGACGAGGCAATAGCTATGTTGCAGAAGGAGGCCGAGCTCGAGGAAATAGTGAAACTCGTCGGACCTGATGCCCTTCCAGAACCAGAACGGGCCGTGCTCGAGTCCGCTCTTATAATGCGAGAGGATCTTCTCCAGCAGTTTGCTTTTCACGAAGTTGATACTTACTGCGCTGCGGAAAAACAAATCGGAATGCTGAAAATAGTTCTTGATTTCTATCGCAACTCGGTCGATGCGGCGAAACGGGGCATCTCAGTAAGTGAGATCAAAAAGCTTCCCGTCAAAAAAGACATCGCCGGGATGAAACGGCTCCCGACTGAGAAATTTACGAAAGAGTACGGTAAGATTGAAAGGCAGATTAAGGAGCAGTTCGATTCATTGTTAAAGACAAAAAAGGCGCCGGTTGAGGAGGGTAAGATTTCAGGGTGAGATCATGAAGAGCCGAGAATATTTGACAGTTACTGATGTTTCTGGACCGCTCATGGTGGTTAGCGGGGTTAGTGGAGTGGCTTACGGAGAAGTTGTGGAAGTCACCCAGCCCGATGGTAAGGTCAAGCACGGACAAGTCTTGGATGCCTACGAAGACCACGCAGTAGTTCAGGTCTACGAGGGCACGCATGGAATCGACACCTTCAAGACGAGGGTCAGGTTCACGGGCGACACGGTCAAATTCGGCGTAGGTTTGGAGTTGCTTGGTCGGGTTTTCAGCGGGAGAGGTGAGCCGATAGACGGTGGACCAAAGCCAATTTTTGAGGACGAATGGGACGTGCACGGGGCTCCGATAAACCCGGTCGCGCGGGAATATCCTAGCGAGTTCATCCAGAGTGGAGTCTCCGTTATAGACGGCATGAACACTCTCGTACGTGGTCAAAAGTTACCGATTTTCTCAGGTGCTGGATTGCCGCACAACGAACTCGCCGCGCAGGTAGCTAGACAGGCCAAGGTCTTGGGCGAAGAAGAGAAGTTCGCTGTGGTTTTCTGCGGCATGGGTATAACTCATGAGGAGGCGTCTTTCTTCATAAAAGATTTTGAACGAAGCGGGGCACTAGAGCGTGCGACGGTTTTCCTGAATTTGGCCAACGACCCAGCTATCGAGCGAATACTTACACCTAGGCTCGCTTTGACCACCGCAGAGTACTTCGCATTCGTTCAAGGTATGCATGTTCTTGTAATTCTTACTGATTTGACAAATTATTGCGAGGCTCTTCGAGAGGTTTCGGCAGCGCGAAACGAGGTACCTGGAAGGCGTGGTTACCCAGGATACATGTACACGGACCTAGCCACCATTTATGAGAGAGCGGGCAAAATAAAGGGCAAAACGGGCTCGGTCACCCAGATGCCCGTCCTTACTATGCCTGGCGACGACATCACTCACCCTATCCCTGACTTGACTGGCTACATAACAGAAGGTCAGCTTGTATTGGATCGCGAGCTCCACCGAAAGGGAGTCTACCCACCGATAAACCCCCTGCCTTCCTTGTCTAGGTTGATGAAGGACGGAATAGGTGCAGGCCACACTAGAGAGGATCACGTCGACAACTCCAATCAGCTCTATGCGGCGTATGCTGAGGGCAGAGACCTCCGGGCGCTAGTGGCGGTCGTAGGTGAGGAGGCGCTGACGGAGAGGGACCGCAGCTACCTGATGGTTGCCGACCGATTCGAGCGAGAGTTCGTGAACCAGGGCCGTGACGAGAATAGGTCGGTCGAGACCACCCTTGATCTTGGTTGGGAGCTATTACGCACGTTGCCCGAGTCAGAGCTCAAACGCGTAGATCCAAAGTTCATAGAAAAATACCTGAGACTTAAATGAAAAACAAAGTGCGCTCGTGACTCAAGATCTTCATCATTAAATCAGAAGCCAGTCTCTTCATCGCGCAAGAAAATATAGGGCGACATCTTTAAATTTTTATCCCCGTTCGTTTTTAAATGGAAATATTTTGACTAAACCATCGTTTTTACAGTTAATTAAAAAAGAGCAGATTTTTAAATTTTCTTGACGATTTTTTTGACCTTTGGCAAAGCTCGCGTGTATTTTGCGCGGTGTTCTTTCAAGTAGTCAGTCATCAGCTCTATTGCCCTGCTTTTACATTCTCCACAGATCATCTTCCCGGACTTGCACAGTTCGCGCATCTCTTCGAGCTTCTCGTTGTCGGGTATCAGGTGGTAGACATAGAGCTCGTATATTCGGCACTTTGTGAAATCCCCTCCCAACCTGCGCTGCTCGGCGGCCGTGGGAAGGCCCCCAGTGAACGCGTTCCTTATCTTTTTCTCCAGTTCGGCGTCGGAGTCGGTGAGGAATATAGCCGTTTCTGGTTTGCTGCTTGACATCTTGTCCCCAGTGAGTCCCGGGAGCAGCCGATGGTATGTGGATGAGGGCAAGATAAAATTGAAATCTTTTTGAAACCTTGCTGCGACATCTCTGGCTAAACGGATGTGCGGGTCTTGATCTATTCCTACTGGAATAACGGTCGGGCGAGGTCCGCCGAACTCATCCAGCTGGGGGTGGAGGATGTCCGCGATATCAATCATCGGGTAGAATATGTGAGAGATGTTGGACTCACCCACAAACCCGTATATCGCCTTCATCTCACTGAAGTTAACGCGCTTCGACAGCAAGAACGCAAGGTGACGCACGGCGTTGTGCGTGGACTGGAAGTATACGTGGCAACGCTCGACGTCGAGCCCGAGCGCCTGGTAATTGGCTAGGTATTCCTCAATGGCCAATTTCCTCGATTGCTCGAAGGGAATCCCACGGGCGGAGTAGGCCTCCAGATCGGCCACACATAGGAAGATATCCGATTTGTGGGCTTGGTACCAGATGAGCTGGTCGATGACGAGCTTATGCCCTATGTGCATGCGGCCGCTTGGCATCAGGCCGGTCATCACAGCGAATTTTTCTCCCTTTTTCATGGCTCCCAGAACTCGGTCGAAATCGCGATGCCCAAAGATTATCTTCCTTTTTATTAGCGGGTGCGGGTCGGGTATGTTATGGAGCAAGTTCTCGAAAGGCGATATCCCGAACTCCCCCATGACTCTCGTGTAGTTCTCGGGGATTGCCGCCCCCCATGGGTCCAGCTTTATAGGCATTTAGGGTCTCTCCCTTGTTATCGAGTAGTAGGTGATATCTCCCTCATCATCGACTACAGCCCAGTATATCTTTTTTTTCACACTGTGGGCAAGTCTCACTGCGCGCGCCAGCTCGGTGGGGGTCATTTTCACACCCTCAGGGATAGCCTGCACTAGGAACTTTGAGTGGGCTTCCCCAGGTTTTTCCCCTCTCTCGTAGACTCGGAAATGTGCTCCGAACTTTAAACCCGTTTTGATCACATAACCGCGCGAGCGAAGGTCAGCATAAGCTGAGTACTTGAGCATCAGCTCTGGGTCAGATTCGGTGAACTTCTCGGTCAGTGCCCTAAAATTTAGGTTTTTCCCGTCGCTGTCAGTCACGCGAGCTTTCCCGGATTCTATGATGTAAAGAGCTTCGACGGGGGCAAGCTGGAGTTTCCCACCGGTTAGCGGCTTACCGAAAAACCCCCGCTGGTAGAGGTGGTTAGCTTGCGCCTCGTCCCAGACGATTATCTTGCCCTTGTACAACTTTGCCTCTGAAACTGGAATTTCGGCTTCCATGCCGTCCCCCCTCTAAAATACCCAACCACGGTTAAGAAGATTGCTTTTATTCTGGATTGATGTTGAGATTTGCTGGGCGCGCGTACCAATTCAAATCAGGCATTTATTCGCGATGGAACTTGACTTGGCCTGTTCGAGCTCCTGCCAGTAACGAACGTTGTGGATGCAACCAGGATCTGGAGCTTGTACGTCACCGTAATAACCGTAGGCGCGTGCCCTACACCCGCCGCATATGTACTTGTACTCGCATTGGCCGCAGCTCTCTATGGCGTCGCGGTTCCTTAGCTTCCAGAGCAGCTCTGAGGAGTGCCATATTTCACATAGTCGGTCCTTCCTTATGTTGCCAATCTTAATGGGTATGAAGACGCACGGTGTTATGTCACCGTTCGGTTCGAGCCCGCAGTAGAGCCTTCCAGCGCCGCACCCTCCCAGGAAGTCCGCGAGGCTCTTTGTCCTGCCTTGCAGCGTCTTTATTGCCCACTTGTTCGTGAAGTGGGTGGACACTAATGGGGCCGAGTCATCGCCGAAGGCATACTCCCAGGAAATGGTTGAATATTGAGGCGCGCTCGAGTAACATATCAGCTTACAGTTGTTGTCCATCATCCTGCCGTAGAGGTATTTTAGCAGCTCTTGCCGGTCCTCTGGGCTGATGTCTTGGTCCATGATGTCCTTGCCCCTCCCAGTTGGCACGTAGTTGAATACTATCACACGCTGAACCCCAAGATCCTCCTCGGCAAAGTCGACAAGCTTTGGGACATCACGAAGGTTGTAACGAGTTGCGGTGAGGGCAACACACGTGTCAATCCCCTCGGTAACGCAGTTTTTGATTCCCTCACAGGTGCGTCGCCATGCGCCTGGAATCCCCCTGAATTTATCATGAACCGCCTCAAACCCATCAAGGGATATTTCCACGTAGTCGAAGACGTCCTTCATCTTCTTAGCCATTTCACGCGTAATCAACGTTCCATTGGTTGCAACGGATGTGTAGAACTCCCTGAGTTTCGCGTAGCTGGCGACCTCGAAGAGATCCTTTCTCATCAACGGTTCACCCCCTGAAAATGCTATCGCAACCACGCCAGCGTCCTCGAACTCGTCGATGATGCGTTTGGACTCCTCGGTTGTGAGTTCGTCCTCCATTGCCTTTTCCCCGGCATTCTCGTAGCAATGCTCACACCGTAGGTTACACATCTTAGTATAGTTCCACACGACTAGGAAAGGCGCCACGGAAATGAAGGGCCTGCGAACACCATAACGCGAGATGCCCTCAAGCACGTTGACCATGCCACGCCTGATGATTGGATCCAATAAGTTTTGTTTCAAGTTGGTGTCAGAATAGCAGAAGGCATTTGCCCCGTGTTCGAGGACGAATTTGACGATTAAGACGGCTAGCGCGTCGTGCACATCACACTCGACATTCTCGCCAGCATACTTGCGAAGAGCAGTATCCAGCCGGTTCCCCCTGTTCTTGCTTCTGCCACAGACCAGCCTAAGCATAGCCCTAGAGACCGGGTTATCTAGCCACCTTTGGACATACTCAATAACAGTATCCTCAGTTCTAACCTCAGCCCCCACTTTAACGCCTTTATTGGAGGCCACGATACCCTCCCTCCAAAATTAGATATGTTCTCCTTTTCTAAATAAAACACGCTTGTTTTTTACCTTTAGATTTTTCTTGCGTGGATTGCGTTGTTCACGGTCAAGGTATTTATAAACCTATTGCTCAAGTAGATTTTTCAGCATGAAATGATGGCCATATTTTACTTGAAGCGGTCAGAACCTAAAAGTGTACTATCCTTTAGTTCTTGCACTTAGCGCCCAATTAGGACTCAACAGGAGGTTGAAAAATGAAGGAGTACATGAGAGAGGGCAAGGACCTGGTCAAGATGAGGTGGTGGTGCATGAGGAAACACGAGCAGGGCTGGAGCGGCGACAAAATCGCCGCACATTTACAGGTTCCGGAGCGGACGGTCTATTACTGGATGGACAAATACGCCGGATGCGACAAAGAGGAAATGGTGAACCGCCCGAACAAGGTGGAGATCGAAGTGGACGAGCGCACAAGGAAATTCGTGCTCAAGCTGAGGAAGAAGTACGATTTTGGCCCGTGCAGGATTGAGCGCTAC
>JBDRCL010000127.1:0-6054 GCA_043821745.1 Methanobacteriota archaeon
TCCGAGCCAGGTCTAAGGAGCAGGGCTTAGGACCCTGTGGCTAAGGCCTTCGTGGGTTCAAATCCCATCCCCTGCACCAACTTCCAAATACAGCAAAACAAAATAGGATGTAATTCAGATATCGATATAGATGAAAATGAAGAACCTTGAAGTAGCGAAGATTCTGAGGGAAATCGCATATTTTTTGGACATGGACGATGTAAAGTTCAAGCCCAGGGCGTATGAAAAGGCCGCCAGTTCCGTAGATGCATTGGATGAGGACATAGCTGAAGTTTACAGACGCGGCGGTGTTAAATCGCTGATGGAAATCCCCGGCATTGGCCAAGCGATTGCAGAAAAAATCGAAGAGATGACATTGACAGGGAAATCTGGATATCATGAAAAGCTAAATAAAAAAATCCCCGTTGATTTAGAGTCTTTAATTGCGATTGAAGGGATAGGGCCCAAGACTATCAAGGAGCTATATCAGAAGCTAAAAATAAAGACGGTCGAAGACCTCGAAAAAGCTGCCAAATCCAGCAAGATTGCGGGCCTATCAGGTTTCGGTAAGAAGAAGGAGGAAAATATACTAAAGGGCATAGGATTTTTTAAGAAGAGCCAAGGGAGGTTCCTCCTAGGAGACATCTTGCCGATAATCAAAGACATCGAGAACCGATTGAAAAGTTTAACAGGGGTCAAAAGAGCCGAGGTGGCCGGTTCAGTAAGGAGGTGGAAGGAAACAGTCGGCGATGCTGATTTCTTGGTCATATCTGAAGAGCCTGAAAACGTCATGAATTTTTTCGTCTCCATGCCCGAGGTGGTTAATGTCTATAGCAAGGGCAAAACGCGCTCCTCCGTTAAACTCAATAACGGCATGGAGGCCGACTTACGTGTAATATCAAGTAAAAGTTACGGAGCCGCTCTTCAATATTTTACGGGAAACACTCAGCATAATGTTGAACTTAGAAGACTTGCCATCAAGAGGGGCTGGAAGTTGAATGAGTATGGTATTTTCAAGGGAGGGACACAAATCGCTGGTGGTACCGAGGAAGAAATCTACGACAAGCTCGGCTTACAGTGGATCCCGCCAGAGCTTAGAGAAAACACGGGAGAAATAGAGGCCGCCGCTGGAAGAAAGCTGCCAAACTTAATCGGTTATGACGATCTAAGGGGAGATTTTCAAGTGACTACGAATTGGACAGACGGTAGCAATTCGATAGCCGAAATAGCCGAAGAGGCAAAGGCAATCGGTCTGGAATACATAGCTCTAGGAGACCATACAAAATCGCTGGCCATGACCGGCGGCCTAGATGAGAAAGGGATTTCAAAACAGGGGAGGGAAATTGAAAAGCTGAATAAATCGATATCGGGCCTGACGATATTAAAAGGCACTGAAGTAAACATCATGAAGGATGGCAGTTTGGATATCAAAGACTCCACCTTGGCAGAGCTGGACGTTGTAGGCGCCGGAATTCATTCATATTTCAACTTGCCGAAGGAGGAACAGACCAGGCGAATCATCAGGGCGATGGAAAATGAAAACGTGGATTTGATCGTCCACCCCACAGGTCGGCAGATCAAAACTAGGGAACCGATTCAACTGGATATCGAGAAGGTCATTGAGGCGGCGAAGGCCACTGGCACCATCCTCGAAATAGATGCCATGCCAGATAGGCTCGACCTGAAAGACGAATACGTTAGAAAATGCGTCGAAGCGAGTGTCAAGTTGGCGATAGACTCTGACGCCCACTCGAAGTTGCAGTTGCACAATCTGAAATTCGGTATTGCCACGGCTCGGAGAGGCTGGGCCACCGCTAAAGATATTGTTAATACACGTACTCTCAAGGAACTACGGGACTATTTGAAATAAGAAATGGCACCCGGCAAATTGCTATAACGGGCTCGATTAAGGATAAATATGGGCACAAAAATGGTGTTATCCCCACAACCGCAGTATTTATTTGGGTGAGTGGACAAGTTTGTCAAGCTGATGCTATGTCGAAGCCCACTGGATCTACCAATCCGCAGGTAAGGAAGCTAATGCGACAGCTTCGCGAGCAGGGGAAGGAGAAGAAGGCCAGGATTTGGCTGGAGATAGCCGAAAGGCTGGAAGGCTCCCGCAGGTCACGTGCCGAGGTCAATCTGGGCCAGCTCAACCGCTTCACCGAAGAGGGAAGCACGATAGTTGTGCCTGGGAAAGTGCTCGCCGCGGGTAAGCTGGACCACCCGGTAACGGTCGCGGCCTTGATGTTTTCGGCTCCTGCCAAGCGGAAGGTCGTCTCGGCTGGAGGCAGCGCTCTCACCATGCAACAGCTGATCGAGCAGAACCCGGCGGGCAAAGGCGTGAAGTTGATGGAGTGAGATAATAATGTTAATCGATGGGAAGGATTTGGTCTTGGGCAGGCTCGCAAGCTTCGTCGCCAAGAGTTTGCTGGAGGGTGAGAAGGTCACCATCCTGAACGCGGAGCACGTGGTCATCTCCGGGAGACCTGACGAAACGTTGGATGCGTACAAAGCTTGGCTGGATACCAGGAACGTTGCAAACCCCAGAAGGGGGCCAATCCACCCCAAGCGCCCGGAGGACATAGTCCGCAGGACTGTCAGGGGGATGCTTCCCTTCAGCAAGTCTCGTGGCATGAGTGCTTTCCGCAGGTTGCGCGTTTACGTTGGCGTTCCTGAGGAGTTCGTTGGGAAGGAGACGTCCCAGGTGCCAGGAGCAGGCCTGCAGGACCTCAGTACCAAGCGCTTTATTAGAGTTGGCGACCTCAGCAAGGGATTGGGAGCGAGTTTCAAATGAAGCCAATAATCGCTGTTGGAAGGAGAAAGACCTCGTTGGCCAAGGCCAAGATCAGGGAGGGCAAGGGCAAGGTATTCGTGAACAATCGCGCCATCGAGGTGTTCGACCCGGAGCTCGCACGCCTGAAGATCTCTGAACCGCTCCAGTTGGTGCCGGATTTGGCCAAGAGCGTCGATATAGACGTCGAAATCAGGGGCGGAGGCTTCATGAGCCAGGCGGACGCTGCGCGCACGGCGATAGCCCGAGGCTTGGCGGAGTGGTCAAAGGACCCGAAGATCCGTGAACTCTTCAAGCGTTACGATTGGACATTAATAAAGAGCGATGTGAGGTTCAAGGAGACCAAGAAGCCGGGAGGGCCTGGAGCAAGGGCCAAGTTCCAGAAGAGCTATCGTTGAGGTGTGAATATGAGACCTGTAAGGTGTTTCAGCTGCGGTAAACTGCTCGCCGACAAGTATGAAAAGTTCGAGGAGAGGGTCAAGAAGGGCGAGGATCCCAAGCACGTGCTGGACGACCTGAGCCTGAAGCGCTACTGCTGCAGGACCGCCGTCCTGACGAGCGTCGACTTCACGGACGAGATTGCAAAGTTCAAAAAGTAGCCAGAAAACTTTAGTCCGAGCGCGCCTTGGAGACGTGGGGCCACACTGGGACAAGATAAATCATCACAACTCAATTGATAATCATGCTAAAATACGAAGTTGAGTTAATCACGCCTGAGGAGAAGGCGGAGCTGTTCGACCGAAGTTTGAAGAGATACCTTTACACCAACAAGGCCAACATCTACGGGTGCTGCATAAAACTCCTGACCGAGCTTGGGGACCTGAAGGACAGGTGGGAAGAAAATTTTTACACGAGCGACGAAAACATCCGCTCTCACGGCCGTCTCATCGTGCTCAAGGAGAAAGACGAGAAACTGTGCGTAAAGTACGACCCCTACACTAACACGGCGTTCCTATCGAACGTCGATTATTACGGCTGGGTCAAGAGCATTGCGCTCGCATTAGCCAGCGATGTCCTCGAGGACGAGCACGGCATATATTCCGTCCACGGCGCAGCTATGGATTTTGGCGGCGTTGGAGTTTCCATAATAGCGCCGTCGGGAACGGGAAAGACGACTCATTCGTGGGGGCTGTTGCGATTGCCGGAGGCTCGGCTTGTCACCGACGATTGGTTTTTCGTGCGGACGTTCGATCGAGGGAACTTGGCCTTCGGTTCGGAGAAAAATTGCTACGTGGAAGCCGACATAGGTAAGATTTGGGGTGAATACGTGCCCCTTGTCGAAAAGTCCCATTTCGATGACAGGGGGAGGGCGTTGGTCAACGTGAGGTGGATCATCGGCGGGGGAGGGGTCATACCGATGACAACTATCAAAAAAATAATTCTCCTGAAGAGGGACAAGTCCGACGGCAGCATTGCCAAAAGGATAACCGCTGAGGAGGGGATGAAGTATCTGCTCGCTAACGACTTCTGCAACCCCCACCAGCTCGTGAGGGATGACCGCAAGATGAAGCTAAGGAAAAACTTTTTCGAGAGGTTCCTCAGGCAGTCTGAGGTTTACATGGTAAACACGGTGTCGCCTCCGCTCGAAACCAACCGCGAGATAGTGAAGCTCTTGAAAGGGTGAATGGAGGGGTAAACTCAATGAGGAGAAAGATCATCAAGATAGACAGCGGAAAGTGCGATGGTTGCGGCCTTTGCATGCCCTCCTGCCCCGAGGGCGCTCTCCAGATGATCGAGGGCAAGGCCAGATTGGTCAGCGAACTGTTCTGCGATGGACTTGGTGCCTGCTTGGGCCAATGCCCAAGAGACGCAATAATGATTGAGGAGCGCGAGGCCGAGCCCTATGATGAGGTCGCGGTTGTTGAGAGACTATTAAAACAGGGCGAGTCGGTTGTAAAGGCCCACTTGGAACACTTGAAAGAACATGGCGATAACGAACACCTGCGCGAGGCATTGACTTACCTTCAAGATAAGGAGATAACGCTGTCCCCAGAAGCTAAAGCCCTCAGGGTAAAACCACAGGGTGGCAGTTGTCCGTCGACCTCAGTCATGAGCTGGGGAAGCCAAGTGGAGGAATCTGAACCTAATAAAAGTAGTCCCTCGGCGCTCAAGCAGTGGCCGGTACAAATCTCTCTTGTGCCTTCGAACGCTCCTTACTTCGGGGGTGCCGACTTGCTTGTCGCGGCCGACTGTGTTCCTTTTGCGTACGCCAATTTTCATCAAGACATACTCCGCGGTAAGGCCGTAATAGTGAGCTGTCCGAAGTTGGACGACGTGGATTTCTATAGGGAGAAGCTTACAGAGATATTTCGCCGGTCGAACATCAAGAGTCTGACGATTGTCCACATGGAAGTGCCATGCTGCTTTGGCCTGAACCAGCTTGTAAGGTCCGCATTGGCAGCATCAGGAAAAAACCTGCCCGTCAAAGAAATTGTGATTGGCGTTCACGGAGAGAGAAAGCAATAAAGTGTGCCCTGAACCCCCCAAATGAAAATTTCAGGCGATCAAAAGCGTCGGCCCATTCCCATTTATGAAGTAGCTACATTGACTAGTTGACAAAAGTTTCTCAAACGACATCAAAAATTGTGCAGTCGGCAGGTTTCGAACTCTAAACCAACTTTATCCATCAAACCAGAACCAGCGGTGGATGGTCCGGACCACTGCGATGTAATCTTCGCTAGATGCCAAGTAAAAGAAGGGAGTAATGTGGCCTGATCAGTATAGTTCAACGGGGATTGTCATGAGGTTTTTTACCCAATTTTCGGCGTTTCTTGGCGTTTTTGGTAGCCGTATGGCGCTTGCGCTTAACCGAATCCAGTATTACCCCTCTGGCGTTTTGAATCCCCGCGGGCCCGCTCTAGCCCCTTCCTTTTAGAAAAGGCCCAGTTTGGGAAAATGATAAAAATATAAAGAAGCTAATCTAACAAGTAGAGATCGGGGGGGATGAGAATGGCGTTAGCCGCTTTTAAGAAACGTGCTTATCTACTGATAGAAGTTGACCTGGGAAATGAAGCAAGCCTCATACGCCAACTTGAGAAAATGGAATGCATAACGAATGTTGATTTCGTGCACGGAGAGTACGATGTGGTATGTGTCTTGGAGGGGAGACATCAGGACATGGACAAAACGATCGTTGAAATCCGAAAACTTCCGCACATCCGAAAAACAACGACCTTGACCGCATTTGATACTCATCTAGAGTGACCACTTCCATGCACTCCGAAAGTTGTAATTCAACCTCACAAAGGCGCACGAACAAAGGTCGGGTTGGGTCATCTCGG
>JBDRCL010000128.1:0-7847 GCA_043821745.1 Methanobacteriota archaeon
GGCTGCGATGGGGGCAGGTGCCCTGGGTCTTGTTTTCTCCGTCGCACTTCCAAGGGACCTGGATGTTGAATTCGTGAATAGAATTATGAAAGGTATGGACTCCGCAGCCAAAGAGTATGACACGTACGTTGTAGGTGGAGACCTAGATGAAAACAAGGACATCGTCATATCCGGAACAGCTTTTGGGTTGGCAAAGAGGGGTGAGCTACTGAGACGCTCGGGCGCTAAAGAAGGCGACATCTTGGCAATCACCGGAGAACTGGGGGCTGCAGCGGCGGGGTTGAAAGTTCTGATGGAAAAAGTACCTGTGAATGGGTATAGAAAACTGGTGAAAGCCCAGCTTGAACCTAAAGCCAGAGTGAAGGAAGGTATGGCGCTTGCCAGAAGCGGTTGTGTGAAAGCGGCGATAGATGTGTCAGACGGTCTGGCAACAAACCTTTGGCATCTGGCGCGCGAAAGTAAAGCCAAACTCATAATTGAACGGGACAAGATACCAATCCATCCACTGGTCAAAAAATTTTCCAACCAGTATGGCTTCAAAATCGATGACTTCGTGCTGTTCGGAGGGGAAGATTTTGAACTAATTTTCACTACCCGCCCGAAAGCCTGGCACGGGATTAATTTATCCTTGAAGCGCCTGGGAACCAAGTCCACGGCAATCGGGAAAGTGTCTAAGGGACGCGGGGTTTTTATTAGAGACGACGGAAAAACGAAGCCGCTAGAAGACCGCGGCTATGAGCACTTCAAGTGAAAATATTCGAAATGAATCATGGCTTGATCTTACGGTACATCTTCCAAGACAAAATAGGGTCGCGTGAGGCTTTGGTCTCATCCAGCCTGCCGACGGCAGTTGCGGTTGGCGACCCTTTGACCTTTTCAGGGTCAGACCTTGCCTCTTTAGCTATCATCTTCATAGCCGCTATAAATCTATCAAGCTCGTCTCTGGACTCAGTTTCGGTGGGTTCTACCATGAGAGCTTCTTGAACTATTGGTGGGAAATAAAAGGTTGGTGGGTGGATTCCGAAATCAAGCAGACGCTTTGCAACGTCCTTGGCTGTGATCCCTGTCTCCTTTTTCATAGGCTCGGCACTGAGAACCACCTCATGCTTACAGGGACCATCGAACTTGACCTCGAAGCTATCACCATCGACCGCCTTTTTCATTATGTAATTCGCGTTAAGGACAGCTGTCTCCGCGGCCTCTTGCAACCCTTCAGCGCCCATCGCCAATATGTAAGCGTATGCTTTTACAAGCACGCCAAAGTTTCCGTAAAAGGACTTGATCTTACCTATCGAATGCGGACGGTCATAGTTTAGGAAATAGCGCTTGCCGTCGTACTCTATCAGCGGTACGGGCAAGAATTTCTCAAGCTTTTCAACGACGCCTACCGGCCCGGACCCAGGACCGCCGCCGCCGTGTGGGGTTGAAAATGTCTTGTGAAGGTTCAAGTGGACGATATCGAAGCCCATATCCCCAGGACGGGTCTTTCCGACTATTCCATTTAAGTTTGCGCCGTCGTAATACAGCAACCCGCCCGCGTCATGAACAGTTTCAGAAATTTTCAAGATTTCATCCTCGAAGAGACCCAATGTGTTAGGGTTAGTCAGCATGAGCGCCGCAGTATCTTCAGAGACGGCCATTCGTAAACCATCCAAGTCCACCCTGCCACGATTGTTCGAGGGCACCACCACGACGTTGAATCCAGCCATCCCAGCACTCGCGAAGTTAGTGCCATGAGCGGAATCCGGGACTATGACGTCTTTTCGGGCGCCCCCCTTTGATTTGAAGTACGCACGGGTCAGCATCATCCCTAAGAACTCACCGTGGGCACCTGCAGATGGTTGCAAGCATACCCTTGATACGCCTGTTATCTCGCAGAGGAAGCGCTCGAGACCGTGCATGAGCTCCAGTGCCCCTTGAACTGTCCCCCCGTCCTGGTCGGGATGAATATTCGCCACTTCGTCCAAGCTGGCGAGCTCCTCGTTGACCTTGGGGTTGTACTTCATCGTGCACGACCCAAGGGGGTAGAAACCAGTGTCGATGCTGAAGTTCATCTGCGAGAGCCTCGTGTAATGTCTCACGACCTCCGGCTCGGAAAGCTCAGGCAAATCCAGAGATTCACGCAATAGCTTCTCCGGGACTTTGACCTCCCCGGGCGCACCTCTTGGCAACAACGCGCCTCTGTTGCCCTTGTTTCCCTTTTCAAAAACCAATGGCTCTACGCACGACTCGCAAATCCAACGCGCTTGGCGGTAGTTCATGCTTTTTCCTCCATCGCCTTCTCAGCTGCACTCGCGAGGATATCTAAATTTTCTTTCGTGTGCAGCTCCGTAGTGCACAAAAGAGCGGCCTCGCCTAGTTCCGGGAACTCCTTGCGCAGTGACTTTCCACCGTGAATTCCACGCTCGAGTAATCTGGCATTCAGCCTTTCAATACTGCCATTTGTGCATTGAAGCGTGAACTCGTTGAAGTGAGGAGATTTGAAAACTGGTGATTGGATCCCTTTGATACTGTTCAAGCGCTTCATTGCGTAGCTGGCGTTGGCTGCACAAACTTTTGCAAGCTCTCGCAATCCCTTGGGTCCGAGCGTGACCATGTAAACAGCCGCCGCGACCGCACATAGGGACTCGTTAGAACATATGTTCGAAGTGGCCTTTCCGCGCCGGATATGTTGTTCCCGCGTCTGGAGGGCCATCGTGAACCCGCGCGTCCTTCCGTCGAGAGTCGTGGTCATCCCTATTAGACGGCCTGGCATCTGTCTCACCAACTTCTGCTCTCCGCGGCAGGCGAAAATCCCCAGCGTCGGGCCACCGAAGCTCATCGGGTTCCCGAGCGGCTGTCCTTCACCAATCACTATGTCTGCGCCGTAGTCTCCCGGCGCTTTCAAGAGGCCTAGCGAGATAGGATTTACCCCAACTACGAAGAGTGCGCCTTTACTGTGAGCAGCGCTCGCGATCTCATTCACCTGAGTTTCCAAGAAACCCAAGTAGCTCGGGTTCTCAATGTAAACGCCAGCCGTGTCTACGCCAAGCTTGCTGCTGAGCTGCTCAAGATCCAATTGGCCGGTCTCCGAATCATGACCAATTTCCACCAACTCCAAAGACGGGCCGACGATGTAATTCCGCAATACTGAGAGGCGATCTTTAGAGACGATCCTTGGGATGATGAACTTGTGCCTTCCCGTCACGCGAGCGCACATGAGGGCCGCCTCGCCGAGCGAAGTCGCCCAATCATACATCGAGGCATTAGCGACGTCCAGCCCGACCAGCTCGGCAACTAAGCTTTGGTATTCGAAAAGGGCCTGTAGCATTCCCTGGCTGGCCTCAGGCTGATAAGGAGTGTAGGGGGTAAGAAACTCTGACCGTTGCAATATATGGTGGATGTGGGATGGAACATGGTGCGGCCAGACTCCGCCGCCCAAAAACGGGGGCATCTTGGTAAATGGTTTGTTTTTGGAAAGAACGGTCTTGACATGGTTTATGACATCTATCTCCGACATCGTGGACGGCAAATTCAACTTAGACTTCAACCTTAACTCGGGTGGGATATCTTTGAAAAGCTCATCTATATTGGATAGCCCCATCTCCCGCAACATCTTTTCACGAGTTTCCCACGTGTTCGGGATATAGGGGTGACCCATCCACACCAGCTACTCGAGCTTTTTCAAGTATTCGGAATATGCCTTGGCATCCATCAGGGATTTAAGCTCCTCTTTGAGGTTTTCTGGGCTTATGACACAAATCCAGCCTTTATCATAGGGGCTATTGTTGATAATCTCGGGACGCTCCTGGATTGAGGCGTTTACTTCCTTAACGGTGCCGCTAATCGGATTGTAAATTGTTGAAACGGCTTTTACTGACTCAACGGCCCCGAGCTCCATGTCTCTACTCCTAGGCTCTTTGAATTGCTTCACGTGCTTTCCGACTGGGGGAAACTCAACGTAAACGACATCACCAAGCTTGCTCTGCGCATAATCAGTGATGCCCACCCGTACCAGCTCACCTTCCACTTTAACCCATTCGTGCTCGCGAGCATAATAGAACCCCTCACGAACTTCATGTTCTGACACTTTCATCGCATTCACCTCACTTGCTAAATTTGTGCGCTTTACTTAAATGTTGAGGTGTTTTGAAACGACTGGTGTTATGTTAATAATTAAAAAATCAGGTCGCCAAGTTCAAAGCTGTTTGTATCTCATCAATATTTTTGCGCTTGGGTTTTCGCGGATAGTTGTAAATCGGTCCACGCGGCGACTCATTGTAAAAAGGACGGTTACATCCTGGGCAACCTGAAGTCCTGAAAGGCTCACCAGATTCTATCGTCTTTTTCAGAACATCCACATCAACCCCAAAACTAGCAATCTGGCTTCCCTCGAAACCCATGCGCTCAGCATTGCTCATATTTTCCACTATCAAAAACCTAGCTAGCTGAATCCTGCGATAGCTGGCAACGTCTGGGCGGGGTCGCTTTGAGAGCTGAGTCCCAACAATTGGAGTGAACGCAAACAACCCGATGGTGATGCCACGATCGTGCAAAAGCTGAACTGTTCGAACCATATCCTCCTCGCTTTCACCCAACCCAACGATGAGGTGCGTCGAAACCTTATCACCGAAGATGGACTTGGCGTTTTCAAGAGCCTTTAGGTGCTTATCCCAGACGTATTCATTGCCTTTGACGTTAAAGAAAATTTCTTTAGTGGCGGCATCCAAAGCCACGCCAACTCGTTCAACCCCGACATCAACCAATCTATTCATATCGTCAATGGTTAGTGGCTGACAAGATACTGTCATGGGTAATTTGCAAACATCCTTCACATTCGACGCAAGCTCGCAAATAACATCCACCGCGCCGGGAAAATTAACCGCTTGGATGCAAACACGCTGAAATTGGTTTGAATTTGCATCAAGTGCTGCCAAGACCTTTTTTAACTCAAATTTGGGCCAGATTACGCGGGAAAGCATCTTCAAATCCGCGGTGCTCTCCCGAGCTTGGGGGCAGAACTTGCAATTTCCACTGCATCTACCATCATAATATGCAAAAAAGTGGGCTGTTGTGGGAGGCTCTATGAGCTGCCCGTGCCATAGACCCAGCACTACTCCGGTGCCGAACGCCACTCTCACATTATTTACTAAACTCTTTTTTCCTTGACTGGGCCCGTCCATAAGCTCACTCCACTGTTAACTAAATTGGATTACCCAATATTAAGAGCTGAGTTTGAATTTAATCCCGAATTTCTTAAAGTTTCAACTTGTTTATAATATCTTCCGGAACCGCGCAACATGCGTGTAATTTTCTAACGTTAAAACCCATGCCAAGCGCGGCTTTGACGGTTCGATCGCTTGGCAGCTCTATTCTGTCGAACCCCGCCTGAAGAGAGGCAAGTTCTATTTCGAAACGCTTGGAGTCGCGCGGCCGCATACAACCAAGCGCCAGCTGCGTGTTTGGAAACCTGAACCTTGCCTCGACCGCCACTCTTTTGAAATCCTCTTCGGAAGGTGAGGTCAGTCTTTCAAATTCTGTACCTAACGTCGGCGTGAGGACAAGCAGAACTAATAACTCGGGTTCTATTTCCGACGCCATGCCAAGCGCCCTGAACTCTCCGCGAAGCTCACCCGCATGGAGACCAACACATATGTGCGGCACAACGTATGGTATGGATCTTTTGAGCGCCTTCATCGATTGCCGATAGTCTTCAACTGTCCTGTCCAGCCCAAGTACTAGCTCAATCGTATCATTATCTCCTATCAAATCGAAATCAGCCAAGTCTATGCCTGCCCTGCCCATCTCCCGAGCGAGCCATTCAGGAACCAGGCCAGTATGAGTGCTAATGAAAAGCCCGGTCTTTCTTTTGACCTGTTCAATTGCATCCAGAAATGGCTCAAACGGCACGTAGCCTTCACTGTTATATCCGCCACTCAGGAGAACCCCCTTTACGCCATTTGAAGATAGCTTGAGACATTCCTCGTGCAAAGTTTCCGGTGTGGTACACGAAATCATGTTCTTCAGATAGTGACGACCGCAGTGCTTGCAACATAACGCACACGCATCGCCTGTAATCGATATAGTGGGGAAGCTCGGGTGTGGGTAACAGGCGAGTAAATCCGGACTGCGCTCGAATTTAATGGAAAAAGCATTTTGTTTATTTTCAGCAGTCATCAGCGTTTCCTCAACCACTCATTAGAGGCGCATTTTGGCTTAAGCTTCGCTGCGAGTTCAAGTTCATCCTCCCTTAACTCTCCTTTCTCAAGCTTGATGCCGAGCGCCTTTTCAAATCCCATCTTCATTGCCTCCCGTATATCCTCAAAACTTGGCCTTCGCCCGATCTCGCGCTCAACCGTAGTCACCCTTTCGAAGACAGAAGCGATGAACTTGTCAGATATCTTCTCCGGGCTAACCTTCAGAAGCTCAAACATCAGCCTAACATCGGGAGAGATTAGAACCGTTCCGTGTTGGAGCACTGAACCCCATCTTCGCGTCTGAGCGCTTCCAGAAATCTTCCTGCCGTTCACCTGTACGTCATTGACGGGCCTGAACTCGGCACGAAGCCCCAGAACATCAAGCCCGCAAACCAAACCGCCGCAAATCAGCTTGTAGGAGTCGATTATATCGTGGGGCACATCGCCTTGCCCGCAAACGACGCTGTAGGTCAGCTCACCACCATAGTCATGAAAGACTGCTCCACCTCCAGTGATGCGCCTGACTACATCAACGCCGTAACGCTTCGCCACGCCTAGGTCGACCTCGCGCTCTACGCTCTGAAAACAACCCAACGAAACGGCAGAGGGAAGCCAGCGCCAGAAACGGATGGTGTTCGGCGATCTCTCCTCTGCGTTTAGCGCCAGCAGGGCCTCATCGATAGCCATGCTCGTGAATGCATCGTCCGTCCGTAATGGGAGTAAACGCCATTCTGCCAATTTCAAAAACCTCCATTGTTATATTTATAACAATTACACTCCATAAAATCACGCGCCAACGGCTCTTAAAATTGCTTCTACCCAGTGTTCAGGTTCCAGCATGGGTGTCCTCACGCCCGTCGAGCCGTAAAACTTTCTAACGGCAGCGAGCAGACTGTCTTTATCCGCCCGGACACCTACAAGCATTTCTTCAAGCCGCTCAATCGCTTCCTCAGGATATAAGAAAAAGTCTCCGCTGAATGTTATGTGCGATATCACACCTCCGGAGAGCTTGAGCTCGACCTTGATTACGCCCTTCGGGGCCTTGAACTCTGCATATCTCATGAGAATCACTTACCTATTTCCACTTTGTCAATATTTCCTCCCTTTTGAATGTCGCCTTACTGAGGGCAAACAACCCGAGGCTGGCCAGAGCTAATATCAAGGCATAAGTCAGGAGCGTCAACCAGTCGAGCACGAGCAGGCCACTGAGGAACAAGAAATAGAAACCGAGTATCGGCACTATCGCTACCGGTCCCAGTTGCATCGCCGCGCGCATGTCGCTCACCTTTGAGGATATGAAGACGCACCAAGAGGTAGAGAGAAGGGCTACGAGTGGGCAGTAAACCAAAAGCACGACTATTGAAAGCAGATTCGGCAACAGCAGATAGCCGAAGAGCGGGAACGCCAGAAAATCGACAACTAGAACCATGCCCGCGAAGGATGCGAACGTCACGGCCATCGCCGGCACGAGCGCACCAAGCGCCTTCCCAACCAGAAGCTCGGCGTCGGTTGTTGGAGTGGCCAAAAGCGGTTCGAGCTGCTTGTTGATCTTTTCGCCGACAAACGTGTACGATGCTATCACGGACGGGACGAAAGCCGGCAAAATCATGAACATTATCACGGCCATATTGGTCATCCCTATCACCATCGCCTGCTTAGGGTCCATCCCGG
>JBDRCL010000129.1:0-5345 GCA_043821745.1 Methanobacteriota archaeon
GCTCGTAAGTACAAAAAATCAGACATCCCGATGTTTGTTTTTTCATGTCCCCCAGGAGTCGGTTCAGCCAGTAGAGAAATCCTCGTGTCTTACATGCTCATCCAGATTATGTTTTGCTGACTTCTAGCGATGGGTGTATAATCGACTTACCAAAAAGACTTCTTTTGAGGTATGTTGGGATGAATCTGCCCGCGAACCACTTCAATTCCAAGCAACGCGTCGCTGACCATGGAGAGGTCTTCACTCCCGAGTGGATAGTTGAGGCGATGCTCGATCTAGTCAAGGATGAAACGGATCGTATTGACTCCCGCTTTCTAGAACCAGCATGCGGAAGTGGGAACTTTCTCGTCTCAGTCCTGCGGCGGAAGCTAGCCACCGTAGAATTCAAGTACGGCAAGTCCGACTTCGAGCGGCAGCACTACGCGCTGCTCGCGCTTATGTGCATCTACGGCATCGAGCTACTCGCGGACAATATAGTTGAATGCCGCACGCATATGCTGGAGATTCTCGCTGACTACCTCAAGCTTGAAGAGTCGGACGAAATCTATCTGGCTGGAGCCTACGTACTGTCACAGAACCTCGTCCACGGTGACGCGCGAAAGATGCGTACACGCGAGGGCCAGCCGATTACCTTTGCTGAATGGGGCTACCTGGGTAAGGGTAAGTTCCAGCGGCGCGATTTCCTTTTGGACAATCTGACTCAGTCGTCGTCTATTCGTAAGGTGGATTTGTTTTCCATTGAAAACCACAAACACGCGAGCTTGACGCCAACAGACACCCGCTACCGGCCGATGACGGTGCGTGCCCTGGCCGCCCTCACTCAGGAGGCCGTTCTATGAGCGCGATGGCCAGCTTTAAGTTGCGCGGACGTAACCCGGATGTGCTCACGTGCATCGCGAACCTCTCCAATGACGAGGTGTTCACACCGCCTGAGTTAGTGAACCAGATACTGGACACGCTAACCAAAGCGTGGGCCGCTAATCATGGTGGCGCGAACATCTGGGCTGATAAGACGGTGAAGTTTCTGGATCCATGCACGAAAACAGGTGTGTTTCTGCGCGAAATCACCAGCCGACTGACCAAGGGGCTTGAGCAGGAGTTCCCAGCCTTGGAAGAACGCGTAAATCACATCCTGATGAAGCAGGTGTTCGGCATCGGTATCACTCACCTCACGAGTCTACTCGCGCGGCGCAGCGTATATTGCTCAAAGCATGCCATGGGCAAGAACTCCATCGCTAAATCTTTCCCAAACGATGATGGGAACATCTGGTTCAGGCGCTCCGAGCATACGTGGGGTGACACTAAGTGTAAGTTTTGTGGCGCACCAAAAACGATATTGGACCGTGAGGTAGAACGTGAGAACTATGCCTATGCGCTCATACATACCGATAACATTAAGGCTCGGCTGTCCGAGTTATTCGGAGGAAATATGCAATTCGACGTTATTATCGGCAATCCACCGTATCAGATGAAGGGAGGCGCTGGTGGCACAAGCGATTCATCTATTTACCAATTCTTCGTCGAGCAGGCGAAAAAGCTTGAGCCAAAGTTCTTGTCGATGGTGATTCCCTCTCGTTGGCTTGCAGGGGGGCGCGGACTCGACGAATTCCGCAAAGAGATGCTCGGTTCTGGCAAACTCGCCAGGCTGGTCGATTACCCAGTTTCGAGAGAAGTCTTTCCAAATGTGGAAGTCAAAGGCGGCATCTGCTACTTCCTCTGGTCGGAAGTCCATAGCGGGACATGCGAGGTCACAGAAGTTCGCGGTAACGAAGAATCGACTTCTTCACGCAGGCTCGACGAGTTTGACGTTTTTGTGCGAGACCCGAGAGCTGTTGGGATATTGCGGAAGGTGCTGAAGCTTGGCGAGCAATCAATTACAGACATCCTGACCGCTGATACTCCTTTTGGTATCGCGACCAACTTCGACGGCCTCCATGATAAGAAGAAGTCAGGAGACATCGCGCTCCATTACTTTCGAAGTGGAAAGCGTGCGATTGGATACGTCCCACGGAGTATGGTCGCCAAGAATGCCGCCCTAATTGATAAATGGAAAGTACTTGCCCCAAAAGCTGGCTCAGATGGCGGCCAGACGATTCCCGACTCCGTCCTCGGCAAGCCGTTGATGAGTCCGCCGCCATCTGTCGCTACTCAGACATTCCTCGCTTTCTGCGTAGCGAGCGAGAGTGAAGCGCGAAGCCTTGAGTCATATTACCGCACCAAGTTTTTCAGGCATCTCGTCTCTCTGCGTAAAATCACGCAAGACGCACTACGACCAATGTATTCATGGGTCCCCATTCAAGCGTGGAATCGACAGTGGACGGACAAAGAGCTTTACAAGAAATATGGGCTCACATCAAAAGAGAGCGACTATATAGAAGCCGTGATTCGACCAATGGATGACATCACGGGAAGTGACGATGAGTAAAACCATCGAAGAAATCCTTGTCAGTAAGCCAGAAGCTCAACTGCACATCTACCTCTACTCCATCGCGGACAAGGCGCACGAGGGTCTCCTCAAGGTCGGGCAAACAACGCGCGATGTGAAGCATCGTATCGCCGAGCAACTCAAGACCGCTAATATCAAGAACTACACTATTGAGTTGGATCAGGTCGTAGAGCGGGACGACGGTACGACCTTCACCGATCATGAAGTGCGTGCGGCCCTCGTCAGGAAAGGCTTCAACACCGAATTGGAATGGGTGCGCTGCACACTCAAGGATGTTCAAACCGTTCTCACTGAGCTACGCACCGGGCAGAAGTTCACCGGCACCCACTCCGAGACGTTCGCGATGCGGCGAGAACAAGCCGAGGCCGTAGATAAGACTCATGCGTACTTTCATTCCATTTGGAAAGAGGACATGCACGCCGTCCCGCGCTTCCTGTGGAACGCGAAAATGCGCTTTGGCAAGACCTTCACCACTTACCAGCTCGCCAAGAAGCTTGGCGCCAAGCGTGTGCTCGTGGTGACCTTCAAGCCCGCCGTCGAGGATGCCTGGCAGACGGAACTCGAATCTCACGTGGACTTTGATGGCTGGAAATATCTCTCCCGCAGTTCCGGAAGCGACCCAACGAAAACCTCGGCCAGAACGCCCCTCGTATATTTCGGCTCGTTCCAAGACCTGTTAGGCCACGATCTGTTCGGGAACATCAAGGCAAAGAACGAATGGCTACACAAGGTGAAGTGGGACCTCGTGGTGTTTGACGAATACCACTTCGGCGCATGGCGGGAGACCGCCAAAGAACTTTTCGAGGGTGAAGAGGAGGCGATCGGCAAGAAGGAAACCATGTTCGCATATGGTAAAGGCTTGGAGGATGTAAACGAGGAACTCAGCGAGTTGTCGGAGAAGGAAACCGATTTCCTCCCCATAACGACCAGAGCCTACCTTTACCTTTCGGGTACGCCATTCAGGGCGTTGGCCACTGGCGAGTTCATTGAGGAGCAGATCTTCAACTGGACGTACACCGACGAGCAACACGCCAAGGAGGAGTTCGCGACAAGGAAGCCGGGAGAGTGGAACCCATACGGTGCGCTACCGCAGATGTGTCTTCTGACCTACCAGATGCCGGATGAACTGCTGGCGATTGCAAGCGAAGGGGAGTTCGACGAGTTTGATCTCAACGCGTTCTTCGAAGCCTCGGGAACAGGCACCGAGGCACAGTTCAAGCACAAGAGTGACGTTCAGAAGTGGTTGGACATTATACGAGGCGGGTACGCCCCTAAGGTGGTGGAGCACCTGAAGACTGGCACGCGACCACCGTTTCCGTACTCCGATGTAACACTGCTGCCCTACCTGCAGCATTCGTTTTGGTTCCTTCCCAACGTCGCGGCCTGCCACGCGATGGCGAACCTGCTCACCGAGAAGCATAACACCTTTTGGCATGTATACGAGGTGCTAGTCGCCGCAGGTGCTTCGGCGGGCATAGGGCTGGATGCGTTGCCACCTGTGCGTAAGGCCATCGAGAGCGGGTTTGAGACCAAAACCATCACGCTTTCATGCGGCAAGCTGACTACCGGTGTCACAGTACCGCAGTGGTCATCTATCCTGATGCTGCGCAGCCTCAAGTCGCCGGAGACCTACTTTCAGGCTGCATTTCGTGTACAGTCTCCATGGTCCATCAGGAATCCCAACGGCGACAACCCGAACGAGGAAGAGATCCTCAAGCCGACCTGCTTCGTGTTCGACTTCGCGCCCACGCGCGCGCTTAGGCAGCTTTCCGAGTACGGGATCGGCTTATCGCCCAATGAACCAAACCCGGAGAATGCGGTCAGGGACCTCTTGTCGTTCCTGCCGGTGCTCGCTTACGACGGTGCGAACATGATGCAAATCGAAGCCGGTGGAATACTTGATATCGCGATGGCCGGCACCTCGGCTACGCTGCTGGCCCACAAGTGGAATAGTGTTCTGCTTGTGAACGTGGACAATGACACCTTACGCCGCCTCATCGACAACCCTGAGGCGATGGCCGCCGTCGAACGCATCGAGGGATGGCGCTCACTGGGCGACAACATCATCGAGACCATCATTAACGCAAGCGAGAAGGTCAAGGAACTCAAAAACAAGGCCAAGAGCAAAGACATGACGGAGACGCAGAAGAAGCAGCTGACAGAGGAAGAGAAGAAGTACAAGTCCAAACGCAAGCTCGTGCAGGAGAAGCTGATCAAGTTCGCCACTCGCATCCCCGCGTTTATGTACTTAACTGATTTCCGCGAGAACACGCTGCAGGACGTGATCACTAAACTCGAACCGGAGCTGTTCCTCACTGTGACCGGTCTGACAGTCACAGACTTTAATCTTCTCGTGCGACTTAAGGTGTTCAACACCGAGCAGATGAACCAAGCTGTGTTCGCGTTCCGGCGGTACGAGGATGCGTCGCTCCAGTATACCGGCATTGAGAGCCATCCGGGACTGAGGCATTACGGACTGTACGACACCGTGGTAGCGAGGGAGTGATGCGGGGTCGTGCGTTGACGCTTATAGCCATTAACAGCTGACTACGACTAGATTCTACCTTGTTCATTTCTACTATTAGACATATAATCTTGTGTATGAAATAACTTATCGGAGGAGCATATGTCTACAGTATTTGAATCGATTAGCGACGGTTTTTACACTGCTTTTTTTGAACCTGATCAAGACAAACGTAAAGATAAAATCGAAGCATGGATAAAAAAAAGCACTCCTGTTATCCAATCGGCGGTAGAAAATGAATTAAGAGCCTACCTTGAAGAAATACTTGAAGCTACTTGGACAGAAAAAGGATGGAAGGCAAGGGCTCAGAAATTCTACAATCCCTCGTTCATGGATAATTATAAAATATACTTAAATATCCAAATTAGCTCTCGT
>JBDRCL010000130.1:0-3551 GCA_043821745.1 Methanobacteriota archaeon
GAGTGGACAGTTAAAGCCGAGTCAGAAAGGTATAGGCAGGCAAATTATGCTTCTAATCCGGTTAGCTCAGCGAGCTCTCCTACTGGGGTCAATATCCAACTCACCCAGACACGAACAGTTTACGAGCAAAACAGTAAGCCGATCACTCCGGCCAATGGCGGAACTTTTGACGATAAAGCAAATAGCGGAGTTAAAATAACAATGCCTCCAAATGCTTTAGGCAATGACTCCAACTCCAGCCAAGTGACTGTTCAGACCAAGAATAGTGTTCCCAAGACCTCAACCCGGGCGCCTGTGGGCGGACAAGGCAAATCAATTGCAGCTACTGATAATTCTGGCAGAGCAGTGACTAATTTGAGCGGGAGCATTGATATTGAAATTGATGTTACTAAAACAGAGATAGATGCCGCAGTAACTGCCGGAGATAATACTTATAGCGATGTCGCCAATATAACTAATGGTTATTGGGATGATACCAAAAATAACTGGGTGGATATAACGACTACCAAGACCGTATCAGTAAACGGCACTACTTCGGTTGCCTTTGCCACATTCGCTTCAAATATTGCTTCCAATCCGGAAACCTACAGCGATTATACCATCAGAGAATGTCTGAAACAGCGGGCCTTCTAACGGCAGTTGTCCACGGGAAGAAGCTATGGGCACCGAGTGCGCGAACTTTTGTATGATCCTTTTTCCAAGAAATTCGTCAAGCGCGGCGTCTGGGTGTATCCTTAGCCCGTGTATGCCAGAAACGGCGAAACCCTTTGCCAGAGGGTATATCCAAGCATGTCCGCCGGGTGCGGAGTATGAGTCAAAAAAGATATCCGCAATCTTTTCGCCCTTGGCGTTGGCCATAAGATACTCATTGCTGAACGCCAGAAGTTCACGTTTCCATCCGCCTTTAAGTACCTCACTTAGAAACACGCTTGATAAGTCACCCCTAGCACCGGTAGCGTCCACGACAACCTCACCTTCGATGTTCTCGGACCAACCTCCGGCCTCTATATGAACGCCCCGAACCGATCCTTCATCCATCAAAAGACTTTTTACAGGAGCATTTAGCCAGATGTCAGCGCCGTTTTCGGCCACCTCCGCTGCCAAAAGCCTTTCGAGATAGCGTCTGTCGATTACCGCCACTTTGTCATATTCAACCACGAGATCGTTATGCGGCGAATGCAGCCTTATCCCATCCAAACCCACGACAGCTGCTCCCTTTCTCAAGGATGTTATCAAATCATCGGAAACTAGACTCGCTGATTGCGCGTGCCCGCCGATCTGAGCCTGCATCTCAAGCAAAAGGACTTTGCCGCCCTCTGAGGACGCAGCTCTGGCTGCAGCGAGCCCGGCGAGGCCGCCTCCCGCCACGACAACGTCCCATTTCTCGGCCATCTTCACCATCACTCATTTTGTCCGTGGCTGTTTATAAGGGGGGAAACCTGGAGTGCAAGGTTTTTGGACTCGTTGCTTCAGGGCCCAGATGTTTGCATACTGAGAACAACAGTTGCATTAGGTAAAAGAAGTGGTTAACAAAGTCGCTCGTAATAATAAACGGCACGACAAAACTAATGAAGCTTTTATAATTTTAAAAGATAAATCAAATTGGTGTTTCATTTGCGACACTTCAAACGCCGCAATAAGGAGCGCAAAGGTAAGAAAAAGGTCGAATTGAAAGAAGAAAAAAAAGCTCTCGAGGAAGAATTGAAACTAGAATAGGAAATTTTTGAGGAAGAGACCTAATTCTCAGAACGCTCTGGTGGAATCGTGAAGCAAAACATGCCGTGTTTTGGCTCGTAGATATGGCCAGCCGTCTTCTCAGCGTTGAGTACTTCGTTGACCTCATCGCGCTCGAGACCCACTTTTTCGGCCAAGTCGATTATATCCTCAACCTCAACCATGCCGCTTGGCTCCTTGCTCGCCAAAGCACGCATGGCCCGGAGCACAAAGTCGACTTTGGCCTCGTTGCCCCTGAGAATCAACGACAATCGCTTCTTTGGTTGCGGGGGTGCTGTCTCAGCTGTGACGTAAGTACTGATATCCAAGTCTAAATCGAATGGCTTCCCACATATGGGGCATTTGACCTGTACTCGCTGACGCACACGAACACCACTTTTGAATTCTCCGCCACGCTTTTTAAGCTTGAGAAAAGGAGAGGTAATCGTTTTTGCCACCAAGCTTGAAAGTCTAATTAGAGTATGAAGTTCATAGCAGACGGGATGCTCGGAAAGCTGGCGCGCTGGCTACGCTTAGCCGGCCATGACGCCTCGTACATCGGAGATGCGAAGCTGCCGCCGGAAAACCAAGACGGCGCACTTCTAGAAATAGCAGATTCTGAGAAAAGGATGCTTCTAACCGCTGACTTAGCTCTGCACAAGCGCGCCATAAAAGCCGGTTTGAAGAGCAATTTCGTCAAGGGCAACGACATCGTTTCACAATTGGTTGATATCTCTGAAAAAATTGGGCAAAGGATAGAAATAACTCCTGAGAACTCCAGATGCACGATGTGCAATGGAACGCTTGATCTGGTGGATAAAATAAAAATAGAAAGACTGGTTCCTGAAAGCGTGCTTAAAAACAACACTGATTTCTGGCTGTGCGTAAAATGCGGCAAAGCCTACTGGCGGGGGGGACATTGGAAAACCATAATTGAGATGGTCTCGAAATACAACAGTATGGTGAAGTGATATCATGCTCACATTGGAGGACGGAAAGCTGCTCGTCAGGACTGCCAGAAGAACTATCGAGACCTATCTTCGCGACGGTAAAGTCCTGCCGAAGCCAGATATGCCGCATAAATTGCTGGAGCATCGCGGGGTATTCGTCACGCTTACCAAAAAAGGTGAACTCAGGGGATGTATAGGACACCCGATACCGACAGTGTCGCTGATCGAAGCTCTGATAGATTCGGCGATAAACGCTGCCACCAGAGACCCCCGCTTCCCAGAATTGGACCTTGACGAACTCTCTGACGTTGAGATCGAAGTCAGCGTGCTGACAAAACCAGAGGTACTTAAAGTCAAGCATCCGAAGGAATACCCCAGTCTAATCGTGATCGGGAGGGACGGCTTGATAATCGAGTACAGGGACAACGCTGGGTTGCTCCTGCCGCAAGTGCCAGTCGAATGGAACTGGAACGCCGAGGAGTTCCTCTCGAACGCCTGCCTTAAGGCCAGGCTGACGCCGGACGCTTGGCTGGATAAAGGGGTCTGCGTGCAAAGGTTCTCGGCGCAGGTTTTCAGCGAGCTGGAGCCGAAAGGAATGGTCGAGGAGCGCAAGCTGGCTAAGTAACTTTTTGCTAAATCATCGTTCCTTGCACTTCAACTCATCGACGACCCGCTTGTGCTTGACGAGGGATTTCTTAAACGCAGCGAAAGCATCCCTGTCGAGCCAGTTCAAGTACGCTAAGCAGGAGAGGATAACATCTGCGATATCCTCCTCCATATCCTTCGCATAACGACCACTATGCATGTATGAATGAGCAACTTGACCGAGCTGTTCCAAAATCAAGCTATGATAGAATGCCGAAGTTGTAACAACCTTCTTGCTGTAAT
>JBDRCL010000131.1:0-2675 GCA_043821745.1 Methanobacteriota archaeon
GTCTTCTACGATCGGGACCAGGACGTGCTCTACATCGGCTTCGGCAAGGTCCAAGAGGCGGATGACTCCGAGCTGACCGGCAATGACGTGGTGGTGCGGTACCGGAAGGGCAGGATAATCGGCGTCACCGTGCTCGGGTTCTCCAAACGGCACCATGCTAAAAAATTAGCTGGAACGGCGAGGGTTTCAGCCGCCTCCTGAGCGACTTTTCAGGGTTTAATCGACGTCGCAATGGCACGTTTATGATTTCTGGTGTTTTCGCAAATTCGGGAACGGGAAAAATGAAGTCCGTTAGCGAGAAAACAAGGGGTGGTCCCTTTTCCTTTCATGAAAAACGAAAACCCATCGCCAATTCAAACAACGCTTAAGCCATTCCGAACAAAATTGTAGCGTATGAAGAAATTAGTGGTTGATAAAGGCAAGTGCCAGAGCGCCCAGATCTGCGTCACCTTGGCCCCCGACGTCTTCGAGCTCGACGCGGACGGTAAGGCCCAGGCGAAGGACCAGCAGGGGGCGGACGAAAAGGCCATCCAGGACGCCATCGACGCCTGCCCGGTGAACGCGATCTCCTGGGTCGAGGAGTAATTTCCTGTCGGCTTGTCGGCGCGGAGCGGTCAGGAGCACCCCCGTATTACGCCTAGCAAAAAGTGAATTGAACACGTCCCCAACCGTTTGAACCAAACGCGGGTCGCGTCAAGTAATCAAAACTTCTTCCTTTTAAATTACCTACGTCTAAAGCATCGGCGGGACACGAGCCAATGGAAAGGGCCAAGACATGTGATTATATCTGCAGTAAGACCAGACTTACTTCGGTGAAAGCCTTGACGTTGGCCGTGACCAAGACCTCGGTTAAGGGGCAACTGGTGATCCCCCAGGAGATAAGGCGTGAGCTCGGGATAGAGGAGGGGCAGCTGATGCTGGTCTATTCGGCGGGCGACAGAATCATTTTGAAAAAGATAGAAGCCCCGGAGCCCGGGCTGCTGTCGATGCTGGCCGCACCACTCCGGACTGAGGCCAAGAGGCGGGGGATCAAACGAAAGGACGTCGAGCGCGCGATTCGAGAGGTTCGCGGGAAAACCGGATGAAGCCGTTGACGGTGGTGGCGGACACTAACGTCATCGTCTCCGCGTTGCTCTGGGAGGGGAACGAATCGGAGATAATGGCGCTGGCGGAAAGGGGCGAGATAAGGCTGCTCACCTCGCTGGCGCTTCTTGAGGAGCTGAGGAAGGTCCTGGGGTACAGGAGATTCGGTCTGGTGGAAAAGGACGTCGACGACAACGTGAAGTACATCCTGACACTCTCCAAGGTCGTTTCACCCGGGCGCAAACTCGCGGCAATCCGCGAGGACCAAGCGGACAACAGAGTTCTGGAGTGCGCCGTGGAGGGAAGGGCGAGATACATCGTCTCCGGTGACGGTCATCTTCTCGGGTTGGGAAAATTCAAACGCATCAAGATAGTGCGAGCCAAGGAGTTCCTGAGCTCGGAATAAAATCGTGCAGACTTCTTCTATGGTGGAGGAAACGACGCCTTCTATAAAAACCAGCGGCTCCATTAACTCTTCAGCACTCTCCAGGTCCGTACGGACTCGGCGACCGCCGGCCTTCCCTCGACGAAGACCTCCATGGCCCGGTGCCGCGAGCTCCATTGAATCAGCCTGGGCTTGGATATTCTCCTGCCCACGCACCTTATCTTCTCGGCCTCCATCCTATCGCTGCGGTTCAACCCAGCCCTCCTCCCACATCTCCAGCAGCACCTTGTTGACCAGGCCGAAGTCGATTCGCAGGGCTTCACTTATCTCGTCCGCCCTCACGCTGGCCTTGCCCTTCAGATATCCTTCCACTTCCCGCTTGGTTTGTTCCATGCCTATTTTTCGGTAAGTGATTACCTCCAATGTTTGAAGGTACTCTGCGTACTTTTGAATGGACCTTCTTATTGCCTCTGCCTTTGAAATCTTTGAACGAGCCGCTATACTGCAAAGAGTTCGGTGATTCTCATCCGTCAAAGAAATTGGGTATATGTTCCTTTCGAAGCGCCCAACATCGAATCGCCAAACTTCCACCTTGGCATTTTTCTCAAGAGGAAATTTGCTGCGGGAAGGTAGCACAAAAATTATCTTATCAAAGTCTTTATAGTTCTTTAATTTTCTTTTCAAAATATGTTGCGGGGCGGTTATCAGGCATTCGACGACAATTTTCCTCTTTCCACTTGAGGCAATCATGTCTGCCCATTTCTTGTTGTTGAGACGGGGAAAACAGGTAACCTCATAGTGCATGCTCTTTAGTCTATCTCCGGCAAGTTTCACCAAGAGCATGTGGGCTTCTTTTCCTTCTCGGCTTCTCGGCATTCTCATGGCACTCCATCAATTAGTTTTGAAAAAGCATCTGCTAAATAGCCTTCGCAATTTTAATATTTCCCGCCACTGTATTATGCTGTGGATGTTTATAAACAGGTGATTTCAGAGACGGCTGACCCTGAGGTTTTAAAAAAAATCCGAATTAGGGACCATCTTTATGCTGGTGCCTGGTCAATCGAAGAGGCTTCATCGCTGGGCGGAGATGGGACTTTAGTCGTCAAGGCCTCTGGCTCGTGATGCCGGCGCCACTTTTTCTGCCGCCGCTTCTTGTCGTCGCGCCAAGTCGTGGCCCTCCACCTGCGTCTTCCGCCAGTCATGTTCT
>JBDRCL010000132.1:0-2231 GCA_043821745.1 Methanobacteriota archaeon
AGTATCCATTGCTCTCAAGAATGTGAAGATGTGCTGCGCTGCCTCTGTGTGTAAAAACGCCTTCGTGATTCTTTGAGAAAAAGCCGATGACTTTTGCAGCAACGTCCCTTGATGAAATTTTCTTTGCGCTGTCGCTGTGACCGGAGTCAGCTTGATGAGGTTTTTTCGGTACGAGTATGTGGTAATCGACCGATTCGACTATTCCCTCGATGATAAAAGGGAATGGTTTGGTAGTGTCAACTCCTTCCTTCGCCGCCAAAAACTCTATCTGTTTCTCGAGTTGCGCATGGTTGTCCACTTTTTCGCTTTGTACCACGGGCCGTTTCCATGCGGACACTTCCGACCAAACGAGGAAGCTTGCGGTTGTGGATAGGTCACTGTCGGTCTTTATTTCCCCGTGCTTTACCCGTGCGATATGAAACTTGCCATCAATGGCGGTAATTTCGCCGTCCAGTTCAGCAACAGGCCCAACAGCATATATATTCTTTCTTTCAGAAAACTGTTGTAACGGCACCTTGCCGGAAACATCGCCGCCATGAACCGCTCTTAAAGCCCCCTGCCAAGAGACACTGTAACTTCCGGTAGCGGCTGATGCTGTATGCTGAGTCTTTTTCATTTGATACCTCGTTTAGAATGAAGTTTCCTTGACGACTAACAACACATTAAGCTGATTGCTGAACGCTGACAGCTAAACGCTCCATCCAGAAATTTTTCGATTTCTGGATGGAGACTAACTCACAGCCTCCTCAGTATATCGACGGGTTTCATGCGGGATGTCCGCCTCCCCATGAAATAGCTTGCAAGAGCCCCTGCAAGGAGCGAGAGTGCCAGAGCAGATGTGGTGAGACCAAGAGAGATGCTCACCGGAAGCCGGACGGCCGCCGATGCCGCGCTTTCGGCACTCTTGGCAAGGGCGGGAAGGAGGTTTATCTCCCATGGGGTTGAGACAGGGATCGAGGCAAATCCTAGAAGATAAGAAGCGCCATATCCTAAGATCAGCCCCAAGACGCCCCCCGCAATCGACTGGAGCAGGGCTTCACCCATCAACTGCTTCTGCACGTCTCTCTCAGTCCAGCCGACTGCTTTCAGGATCCCGATCTCACTGGAGCGGGCGACGAGATTGGCAAGCATCGTCTTGATAATCAGGAATATGGCCCCTCCAAGGGCGATTATCGATGTCAGAAGCGAGAACTGGTCCGAGATCTTCGAGACGCCGCCCATCAACTCCAGGAATGAATCAGAACTGGTAACCGACACGCCGCCGACCTGTTTGGCAATCTGCGTCTTCACCTGGCTTAGGAGCGAGGGGTTCTTGAGACGAAGGTACACGACGTTAACACCCTTGGACTCCTCGCCGAGCAGCTTCTGAGCGTCGGCAAGGGGCAGGAAGATATTGGCCGAGGCGATCTGGGACCCTTCCTTAATCTCCAGGCGTCCCACCACGGTAAAGTCACGGCCTCCGATTTTCATTTTGTCCCCGAGCTTTGTATGATGAAACTTGGCATAGTGCTTCTCAAGTACCACCTCTCCCTCCTGCTGCGGGAAGCGTCCCTCCTTGAGCCATTCCTTTACTTTGACCGGCCCCAGGCTCGGCTGTGAGAGGTCAACGCCCATAATGGTCCTGAACCCCCCCCGGTCAAATTCCCAGAGCAGCAAAGAAGAAGCCATGGCCTCGACGCCCTCGATGGATGCGAGCTTCCGGAGGTCCTCCGATGGGAGAAGTTGGTTCGAAAACGGGAGGCGTATCCCTCGCATGGATTCAGGGGCCTGCGTCGAACCCATGGTTCGCCTCTCAGGCCGCTGGACCACGAGGTCGGCCCCGAGATTCTTGAAGGGCAGGCTCACCGCTTTTTGATAGGCGGTCGAGACGGCGTTGATGGAAACGAAGAGGGTAATGCCCACAGCTATACCCACCACGTTGACAAGGGTCCTTTGATGGTGGTGACGGAGCTCTTTTAAAACGTAGCGATAGTCCATGGCAGCCTCACTTTTTGGCGGTTACCTGATCAAGAGCGGCTTTCAAGTCGTCGATGGTCCACTTGCCTTGAAAGAATGCGGGGCCGGCACCGGTTGGAAACCCAGCGAATTTTATCTGCTTTTGGCCCAACTTCACGACCGCGTTGCCATCGATCCAAATGGCAAGCGGCACATGCTGTTTTACCCCTTTTTGGGCCATGAAATCCTCTCCCCCCTTGCTGTCAAAGTCATACCAGGAGACGCTGATCTTGTCG
>JBDRCL010000133.1:0-5162 GCA_043821745.1 Methanobacteriota archaeon
CTAAGGCCGATACTGGACCTGAAGACGGTGGCAGTAGTCGGGATGTCGAAGGACCCTTCCAAGTACGGACACAAGGTCGCAGCCTACCTAAAGAGCCGCGGATACAAGATCATCCCGGTCAACCCCTTCGCCGACGAGATCTTGGGCGAGAAGAGCTACGGGAGCTTATTGGACATCCCGGACGAGCTCCAAAGTAAAATCGAGCTGGTCGACATTTTCAGGCCCTCAGAGGACATCCCTCCAATCGTGGAGCAGGCGATTCAGCTGAAACAAAAGCACGGAAGGCTCAAGGCGGTCTGGATGCAGCTGGGCATTGTTAACGAGCAGGCCGCCGAGAAGGCAAAGAACGCCGGCTTGGAAGTCGTGATGAACCGGTGCATCATGGTGGAGCACAGAAAGCTGAAGGGCGATAACTAAGGGCAACATTTATTTTATCCTCGCTTTATTTTTATTCGGTCCCGCGGTAACTCAGCTTGGTAGAGTGGTCGGCTGTACGCCAAATGGTGGGCCAAAGACCCAAAGACGGCTACCGACATGCCGGGAGTTCAAATGCGGCTTAACCGGCCGCTGAAAGTCTCCCCCGCGGGACCATCTCAAAAATTAGTTTTTTATAAACGTGTTGTTGTTTATAAATATCCTCCTCTCAAGGAATTGGCGGGTATTCACGCCCACGCGCAAAAAAATGCAATGTAGTAGACCGAAGCTAAGTTTCGAGAAAACGGTTTTAGAAAATTATGCTGAGGGCTTGAGTACATTACAGATAGGTAAAAAATACGAAATAAGTCAAGGACGTGTTTTGCGTGTCCTCGTCAAGCATGGAATTCCAAGGCGCCCATTACCAGAAGCCATGAGGAAGGCAGCAAGGAAGTATTACATCGATGAGGATTATTTCAGCAATATAGACTCCGAGCTTAAAGCGTACACGTTGGGATATTTTATAGCTGAAGCATATCTCCGACTTAAAATACATGGTTGTTCAGAGGCTTATGTTAAAGTAAGCATCAATGAGCTTGAGCATCTTCAGAAGCTGCTTTCTTTGTTCAGCAAATATCCTGTACGTATTGTTTGTGGCTCGAAGGAACCTGTGAGTAAGGTGGAGATAACCTCCACTGGGCTTGTGAAGGATCTTAATAGGTGGGGCGTACCGTTTCCTAAAGAGCAAGCAAGATTTCCTAAGATAAATCATTCCCTATTTAATCATTTTATAAGAGGAGCCTGGGATGGAGATGGGACGATTTACAAACACCATGGTCAATGGACATTTGCCATTTGCGGTTCGTATTTCCTCATAGAGAAGATTCAGCAAGTGCTTGTTCGAAATTGTAATGTTAGGCAGGTCAAGATATGGAAAGATACGAGAAAGGAAACGTTGTTTTATTTGCAATACATGGGAAACAAACAAGTCCCAAGAATACTTCGCTGGTTATATAATCAAGCGACCATTTATTTTGACAAGAAATATTATAAAGCACAATGTTGTCTGGCAGAAACTTGAAACCCTAAGGATAACCTTTTTACCACCTTTAAACAAGAAAAACAATGGTTGGCGGCCACAGCGGTGGGGAAACACCCGGTCTCGTCCGATCCCGGAAGTAAAGCCCGCCTGCGTTTCGGGGTGTACTCTTGTGCACAAGCCAAAGGGAAACCCGATACGCTGCCAACCACTCAAATTTTTCGCCCGTTATGGTGGCTATGCCGCGTAATCCGGACTAAGGCCCCTCATACGCTTTAAAATAAATTTCCATGATATCTTCTTTCGACGCCTTTCGCGGGTTGAACTTGGGACTCCCGCCAGCGATAGCGTCCTCGGCCATCTTTTCGACTTTCTGCTCGAGGTCGGATTCAGTCACGCCCATTTCCCGCAGGCTTTCGACCCTCAAGTCCTTCAACAGCTTTCTTGCGGAGTCCGCGGCTTTTTGGGCCGCGTCGGCGGGAGTCAGAGACGAAACCCCTTCCCCCATCGCCCTCGCTATTTCCGCGTACTTTTCCGGGCACGCCTCCGCGCTGAACGCCATGACGTCGGGCAGGAGCACGGCGTTCGAGTAGCCGTGGCTGAGGTGGAAAATGGTCGCCAAGGGCCCCGCCATCGCGTGCACCAAAGCGACCCGCGCATTGCCGAAAGCCAGCCCAGCCTGCATCGAAGCCACCATCATGTTGTATCTCGCCTCGCGGTCCCGCCGTCCGACCAGGCCCTCCTCAGATACTTTGCTATCTTCTCGATGGCCGCAAGGCTCAGAACCTCTGTCACTTCGAAGGCCTCCGTGGACACGTAGGACTCTATGGCGTGGGTCAGCGCGTCCAGCCCCGTGTGAGCGGTAATCTTGGGGGGCAGGGAGATGGTCAACTCTGGGTCCTCTATGGCCACCGATGGCACGATCAGTTCGCTCTTGGCAAACATTTTGATGCCCCGTTCCGCGTCAGTTATCACCGTGGTTTGGCTGCATTCACTCCCCGTCCCGGCGGTAGTGTTCACGGCTATCTGGGGGAGGGGCCGCTCCCTGACCTTGTCGAACCCCATATAGTCCTGGATCTTGCCCCCGTTGGTGGCGAGCAGGGCCACGCTCTTCCCCACGTCTGTCGGGCTCCCGCCCCCCACCGATACGACCGAATCGCAACCCTTTGACGCGCAAAATTGCATGGCGTCCTCGACGTTCTTCACCGTGGGGTCGGGCACGGTCCCGTCGAAAACAAAAACTTCGATACCCCTGCCCTCGATGTTCTTTTTTATGCCGTTCACCGGGCCCTTTTCATGGAGGAACTTGTCGGTCACGAGCAGGACTTTTTTTGCCCCCAGGGCCACGACCTCGGCACCGACCTCACCCGATGCCCCGAAGCCTATTATCATCTTTCGGGGCGAGATAAAATTTCTGACCTTCATGTCATCCAGTGATTCCAGTTGGCTGCGCGCATTTAGCATTTTTGATTTGTTGGACGGGGTTCAGAATACTAATAGGAAAACTTAAACGGTTAGGAAGCCCGTTTAGCTAATGGGCCCTGGTGGTGTAGCCCGGTCTAATTCGGGTGTCGAAAGACCTCGGAGACTAAACATGGAGCCCTGTCGAGGCTCCGCCCCGGGTTCAAATCCCGGCCAAGGAGTGTAACTCCGTCGATGGGCGCCATATTGCCCAGGGCCCAACTACTTAATCGGTTTAACATCCTTCAAAAAATCATGGAAAGAACGGACGATTACATGGTAAAGTGGGGCTCGATTTTCACGTTTATCTTGATTGCATCGCACTGAAAACCCGTAATCCAATATTTCTAGCGCTTGGCAGAAATTTACTACCAGCGCTGGCGAAACGCTTGTGAACCCGACTTGTTTATGAGAAACCCACCCGTCTGATTCAACCAGCCCCCTCACAAATCCGCGTAGAAAATCGGGTAAATACCATTCGGTTTCGTGTTTTAACGATATGGTTCTGCAACGCCTGCCTAGGCCCCATTTTAAATATTCTTGAATAAATCGAAAAACCCGTTTACTTTCGATTTCAACAGAGTAAAATTTTTCTGAAGACTTTCGCTTTCTGTGATCATAAACTCGGGGATAAATTTCAAAAAGTTCGATAAATAATAAAACAGCCCTGACTAACAAGCGTGGTTGCGATGCACTAAGATACAGGCGGATCTTATAGTTTCGCTTTTTCTGGTAAAAAGAAATTCCGCCATCACCAGCTATTAAACCTATGAACTCTCCAATTTTCTCTTTATTTTCAACGTGAAACACGACTTTCCGATACTTCATCCTGCCCACAAAGCCTTTGAACGGGGGTTCTTTATAAGGGGAAAATTTGATCCATAGGCAGTTATAAAAAGTCCACCGAAAGCAATATTTAAGCTAAACACAACATCTTGAAGGACGATTTTGGTGTTACTATGCAGTTAGAAGTGAGAAAACTGAAAGGAGACGAGATGGAATTCGTGCTCTCGGATGCGAACCCAGCCTTCGTAAACTCCCTCCGTCGCGCGGCGCTACGCGACGTCCCGGTCATGGCCGTCGACGAGGTGGAGTTCACGGTGAACGACTCGGCCATGTATAACGAGATCATAGCCCACCGACTGGCGATGATTCCTTTGACCACCCCCCTAAAGGGCTACGCCCTGCCGGGCGAGTGCGGCTGCAAGGACGGCCGCTGCCAGAAATGCGCCGCCGACCTTGGCCTCTCCCAGGAGGGCCCGGGAATGGTTTACAGCGAATCCATGAAGTCCTCCGATGAGGAGGTGAAGCCGGTCAGCGGCTCCATACCGCTGGTGAAGCTGGAGAACGGGCAGAAGCTGGAGCTGTTGGCCATCGCGCGGTTGGGCCTCGGCAAGGAGCACGCCAAGTGGCAGCCGGGGGTCATCGCCTACAAGTACCTGCCCGTGCTGGAGTTCGACGCCAAGCTCTGTGACGCCTGCGGCGAGTGCGTCAAGGCGTGCCCGAAACAGATCCTGGAGATAGTCGACAAGAAGGTCAAGGTTACCGACTTGACGCAGTGCATCATGTGCAAGGCTTGCGCCGAGGTGTGTCATTCCAATGCGGTCAAGGTCTCGGGTGACCCCACCAAGTTCATCTTCCGGGTGGAGTCGTCCGGCACGCTCCCGCCTGACAAGATCATCCTCAAGGCGGTCGAGGTCCTGCGGGACAAGTTCGAGGAATTCCCCAAGCTCCTAAAAAAGCTCTGATTTTTAAATCGAGGGGACGCTTATTTCTGTTAGGCGCGGGGGTAGCCCAGTATGGTCAAAGGCGCTAGCTTGAGGGGCTAGTCTCTTAGGAGTTCGAGGGTTCAAATCCCTTCCCCCGCACCATTTTACCAAAATAGCTGGTTCACTTGACGAATTGGCTTAGACATTGAATAAGATTCGAAGAGTTTTTTATTCTTTCTTTCCACGCCTTGCCAATCTTATGAGACCAACCACGAAATTCGCCCTTGGCACCATTTGCATATACTGTCTATAATCGTCACCAAATTTCCGAATTAGCCGCTCGTCTGCCCTCGATAGATCAATGTACGTTAGCGGTATTATCGGAATTCCAAGCAGGACTACAATCCAATGCTGGAAGATTAGCATGCCGGCAACCGCCCACAGCATCCACGTCGCAAATTGCGGATGGCGAACGATGGAATATATGCCAGTGTCAATTAGCTTGGTAGTCCGAGTATAGCTTTTTCCTTTTTCCGCCC
>JBDRCL010000134.1:0-9981 GCA_043821745.1 Methanobacteriota archaeon
CCTCGATTAATGAGATTGGCTTGAGTTCAGCGACTTCTTTCGTACTTATGCCGTAATGGGCCAGCGGTTCAGGATCCCGCTGTATCTCAAGCAGTGCAACATAATCATAAGGAGCGTGTGACGGAACCGAGCCGACTACACTGGTAGCGTTGTTAGGGTCAACGAAGCCCGCTGGCAGTATGGGCACCAGCTTGTGCGTCAGAGGCACCTCGACCTTCTTGGTGAAATCTATCTGGAACGGTTTGACCTCACCGACTTCAAAACCCTGCTGTCGGAGTTTGTCGACGGCTTGCTCGCTGACGATCCAGTTCTCGCTACCGATACCAACTCTAACATAGTTAACCTTCGGGTTCAGCCATAGGTTGGTCACCCCGAAGACCGTTTCCGGTCGCAGGGTTGCAGCGGGGAGGATGTAATCTCCGTACTTGTACTTCAGGAGAGTGAACTCGACTATCTCCACCCCCTCACCCTCGAGCAGGTCGTGGTCGGTGACGGGGTTGCCATCGTTGGGGCACCACTTGACCGGGTGCTTGCCCTTCACTATCAGTCCCGCATCCTGAATCTTGTGGTACTGCCACGTGACGAACTTGCTGTATGTGGGGTCTATCGTCGTGAACTCGCGGCGCCAGTCTATGGAATAACCAAGCCACTCCATACCCTTCCTGTAGCTGAGGTCGCTCTTGCGCGCAAAGTAATCGGCGTAGTAGCGAGGGTTTTCAAATTCACTGAGGCTCTCCATCGGGACGTTGTAGCGCTGGCTCAGGACTTCCACAAAATCGGGCTCACGTCGAGCGACGCGCTTCGATGCGCCCACAATTGGGGTCCCCGTGAAGTGGTAGGCCATCGGAAAGAGCACGTTGTAACCACGCATGCGCTTGTATCTGGCGATTACATCAGGAACTGTGTAAGTTCGACCGTGACCTATGTGCATTGGTCCGGAAACATAGGGGTACGCGACAGTCAGGTAGAACTTTGGTCTCTTGTCCGGCTCGGAGTCGAATATTCTTGCCTCTCGCCAAGCAGCCTGCCACTTCGCGTCGATTTCTCCCCAATTCACCACGTTATCGCCACCTTACACCTAACCAACAAATGATAAAAAAGTGAAGATATCGCTATTGTTTAGCCCTGCTATTTTCCTGCCCGAGCTGTTTTTTGCATATTTCTTTTGCTTGCTTGAACGCAGCAATCAGGAAATCTTTCTTGGACCCGCCGCCCTGACCCATTTCCGGCCTTCCGCCCCCGCCCCCGCCTATTACTCGCGAGGCCTCCGCGGCGATTGCCCCACAGTCCACACCAGCCTTGACAGCTTCTTCACCGGCCATCACGATTATCTTGGCCATGTCGTTGCTCGAACCAAGGACCACGACGAGCGACTTGTCCTCAGAGGTTAAAGCACTCCCGATCTTTATCAATTCGTTCGAGCTGGCGGCTTCGATTTCGTCCGATATCAGTCTAACCTTTCCCAGTTGTTTGGCCTTTGATTTGACTTCGATGAATTTGAGTTCAGCCACTCTTAGGCCTAGTCTTTCCACTTCCTTCTGTGCGGCCCTCCAATCGTCGAAGAGCTGTTGCGTTGCCGTGGCAACCTTGCCGGGTGCTACCTTCAATATTCCTGCAGCATTAGCGAGCTGCCTTTCCTGCGATTGCACAAACTTAAGTGCGGCCTCACCGACTGCGAACTCTATCCTCTCGATGCCGTCTTGGATGCGTTCAGTTCGAATGACTTTGATGAACCCAACCTCGCCGGTACGTTGGTAATGTGTTCCAGCGCAGGCTTGGGTGTTCCAGCCATCGATGTTCACAATCCTGACGAGCTGGCCGGGCACAACCCCACCCTGGTAGAGGTCGAATCCGTACTTTCTTTCGGCCTCGTTGCGGTTCATCCACTCAGCTCGAACCGCTCGGTCCTGTATCACAACTTCGTTTGCCAGACGCTCCATCTCCCGAAGGTCTTTGGGCTCAACACGCTTGTGGTGTGAAATATCAAGGCGTGAACGTTCGGCTCCCTTCTGCGTTCCCTGCTGCCAGACATGCGGGCCCAGCGTCTGCCTCGCTGCGCCGAGTAGTATGTGGGTCCCAGTGTGATGGGCCATCAACGCGCTCCTGCGCTTCCAGTCGAGTTTTCCGACCACCCTTTGTCCCGGTTTGAAGGAGTTCGATTTCAGCTGATGTATTATAAAATCTCCACTCTTCAAGACGTTCGAGACCTCGGCTTTTGCGCCCTTTGATTCGAGTGAGCCGATGTCGCTCGGCTGGCCCCCGCCCTCAGGATAAAAAGCAGTCATGTCCAAGATAACGTAGTCGCCGATGGACCGCAGCACCTTGGCCTTGAACTCTCGTGAGTATGGGTTCTCGTAGTAAAGCGCCTTTGTGAGTGGAAGGCCCATCAATTTTTCTTGTGGAATGGGAGTAGCGTGTTCTGGGACGTGCCTGCCCTTGCTGTGTGACTTTGCGATCCTGATGTCAAAGTCCTCAGGTATGTCGACATTTACACCAAACTTACTGGCTACGTCTTTCACGATTTCTGGCCTGAGTCCGTGGCTGTCGTAGAACTCGGCGAGTTTTTCGGACGAAAGAGGCTCGGCTTTAGAGCGGAGTTCCGCGGCCAGTCTCTCGACAAGCCTGCTGCCCCTCGCGATGGAGTCCTTGTATCGTTTTTCCTCAAGATCCACGACTTCCATGATGTAGTTGGAATGCTCTTTGAGTTCCGGGAACTGGTCGTAAAGTGTGCTCAGGTTGAAACCCATAAGCTCGGTGAGCGGCTTCTGGATGTTTAATTTCCTCATGAGGTCCAGCGTTCTCCTGAGAACGAGACGTGAGAGATATCCTTCTCGGACGTTGCTGGGGGTTATCCCGTCCCCGAACATAAAAGCGAGGCATCGTAGATGGTCGGAGATAGCGTAAATTGACTCTAGCGGCGAGAGAAGCTTGTCGACATCCTCAACGCCCATGTTCATCCGCTGGGCCACCTTTGACCTGAGTTTGTTCAGTTCGCGCCCGCTTTCGATATCGATGAGCCCAGCGAGCCTCGAGTTCTCGCGTAGCAACTCAGTCGGAGGCATTTCTGCTTCAGCAAGTTTTGACAGATGCCCAATCATCGGCCCGAAGATCGCCTCGTAACTCGACGCGTTTCCCTGCGACAGCCATGTCAGGCGCTCCATTCCGTACCCGGTATCAACTATCTGGATTGAAAGGGGCTTGTACTTCCCGCCCTCGCCCGCGTAGTGCATGAATACCAAAGTAGCGACTTCTAGGCCCCGTATGATTACCTCGAAATCCTCCCCCGCGTTCCCGCCACCTTCCCAGAAGTCTTGGACGTATGAAATCTCCTCGGACTTTATTCCGAGCTCGTTCGTGAGGAATTGGTGACAGAGTGCGACAGTCTTGTCGTTCCAGTAGATTTTTCTCTGTCGATTGTTGAAGGCGTGGTGCCCGCCCATGAAGAAGAGGGTGAGGTGGCGGCCCGAGCGTCCGACGTTGTCGATGTCCTTGAGGCGTATGCTTGGTTGGCTCACCACTAATGGGTTGGCCGGCGGCGGTACCAAGCCGCTCGTGACCCATGGTTGGAAGTCAGCGATGGATGCTATCGTAAGGAAGATGTCGTCGCGCCATCTGGCGACCACAGGATATCGCTTGATGATTTGATGCCCATGCCGTTTAAAAAATTTCAGGAAGGTTTTTTCCATCTGGGCCAACGAGTACTTCCTTTTTGTCGGAGGATCTCCTATGAATGTGTACTCGTCGCAAGGAGTGTCGCCGCAGGTTTTCCGGTCTGGGTCAAGAGTCCAGAATGTCCTCCCGCAGCTGGTGCACTTTTTGCGCTCGAAGCCACTTCGCTTGAAAAGGTTAACTTGATATAAGTCTTTCACTCTCTCCCTCCGACAAGCAAATATCGGTGCGAGAGTTAAAAGTCTTCTCGGAATCGCGCGTCAAGATTGCTCGGATAATCTTACAAATTGGGTCTGCTAGAATCTCGCTAGAGCTGAGCAGATGAGGTCATCTTTGTCCCAAGTGCAAGGTAGAATTCGATTCTAACCAAACAGCGCGCCAAGTCCGGCCAAGGCTTCGTCTTCCTTCTTCTCTTCGACTGTCTCCTCTTTCTTCTCCTCTGGTTTCGCCGGAGCAGTCGGAGCAGCAGGTGCAGTCACCGCGGGGACGGCCGCGCTCTTGATCGCCTCGTCGATGTTAACTCCATCGAGCGCTGCGACCATTGCCTTTACTCGGGCCTCGTCCACGTTCGCGCCGGTAGCCTTGAGGACACCTGCTAACCCAGCTTCGTCGACTTTCTTGCCGGTTGAATGCAGCAGGAGCGATGCGTATACGTATTCCATTTTTTTTTACCTCCATAGTTTAAACAGGATATTACGACCTCGACATTTATCCTCTTTATTGCTCTTTAGGCTTTTCCTCAGCTGGTTTTTCTGCAGGTTTTTCCTCAACGGGCGGCTTTATGCCGAGCGCGTCTCTGAGCTCAGCGTCTAGTGCTTTTGAGTCCTTGTTTCCAGCAGTCATGGCGAGGCCGAGCATCTCAGCGTTCGCACGTGCAAGAAGTAATGGCATGACTTGCGATATCGGCAAGCATGCGTTCAGGGCCAGGTTCTGAGCGGCGGCGTTGGCTTTCACGATCATCAAGCCGATTGTCAACGGCGTCGGGTAGTTCACGCTCAGGGCAAGGTTGAATGCGCTCACGCTTGCCAGCTGCAGTTGGCCCATGATTTTCTTGTCGTCTATGTCAAGCGTCGCGCCAGTGAAAACCATGCCGCCCTCGTAGACGGCGTGCAGTTTGAGACCGAGCTCCAGCGGCATTATGCCGAACTTTGGCAGGGTCTCCGATATTTCCTTCGTGATAGTATCCCCAGATTTCAGGAGATGGCAGTCCTCGAGTATCACGACCTTACCCGCCTGTATGCGTGCCTTTATCCCGACGCGCTGGAGTTCCCCGACCACGGGGCCGGGGGCGAAGTCCGTATCGCCGGCAGGGATGACAATGTCCCTAGGTGATTTTGACCCAGGTTTGGCGGGTGCGCTTATCTTGTTGTCGCGCAGGAACTTGCTCAGCTTGAACGGGTTCATCTTGGTGAAAATAATCCCAGTTTGTCCCTTTAGGAAGGATGAGAGATCTCCGAATTTCGGGTCCTTGGATTTCATGGTTTCTTTGATAGCTATTGAAACCAGCGTGTTTTTTGAGACGATTATCTCCGCTTGATATCTGAGTTTCTGGCGAATCTGTTGGAACTGGCTGGCGGGAAGTTCCGAGATGTCGAGTACTCCGATAACTGGGTAGTTCTCCATTAGTCGTGACAGCTCTCCGACGGCCTCGTGCTTCCAGGAGGGAATCTGCTTGGCTCTGGTTTTCGACATCATGTTTGAACCTCCATCTCAATCGGCTTTCCCATCGTCGTTTTTATTTTGATTGAAGCCACTTTGGCCAGGTCCCCTCCGAGCTTCCTCTCGATTGCGTCAAGAATCGCCTTGGCGTTAGCGACCAGCTGTTCATCGCTCATGCTTTCGACGCCTATCTTTGCGTTCACCGCCAACTGTTCCTTGGTTGCAATCCTCACGCTCTTTTTCATCCGCTCCATAATCGGTGCGGGGTCAGCTGTCGGCGTTATCGGTTTTGGCATCTTGCCCCTCGTACCCAGAACCGGTCCCAACGCTTTGCCTATGAGCACCATCAGATCAGCTTGGGCGATGGAGAAATCAAAATTTTCAGCGAGTTTCTTCACCTGTCGGCGGTTCTTCTGCAGTTCTACTATATCTGCCTTGCTCAGCACTTGCTCGGCGCCGGCTTCGCGCGCTTTGCGTGCCAGCTCACCATCTGCGAATGCGATGATTTTTTTAGGTTCCCCGGGATAGTGGGGTAATATAACATCTTCTGCAATCTTCCCCTCTGGCTTCTTTGGGTCTATTTCCTTGAGTGCTATCTGGATCTCGACAGTTTGGGCGAACTTTCGCTGCGGGCTGGCCGCCCTGGCCATTTTCACGGCATCGGTAAGGTTCTTAGCTTTCTCAGCCATTTACTTCAGCTCCTCGTCATGTTCTCCCTTTTCAATCTCCTGCTGGACTTTGCGGGCGTCCTTGCCCTCGACAGTCACCCCGAGGCTGACGCACGTGCCCAGCATCTCTTTGGTCGCGGACTTTACGTTCTTGGCCAAGCTGGTCCCAGATTTCAGCTTTGCGATGTTTATGATTTGCGCAAGGCTTAAGTTCCCCACCACTTCCGTGCCGGCTGTTTTGGCGCCCTTTTCTGCTCCGAGCTCTTTTTTTATTAGGGCTGAAGCCGGTGGCGATCCGATCTCGACCTTGAATTCCTTGGTCTTCTTTTTTACGACGACTGTGACGGGGACCTTCATGCCGGCGAAGGAGCTGGTGGCTTCGTTTATCTTGGCGATGACTTGCCCCACGTTAATCCCTAGGGGCCCCAGAGCCGGGCCCAAGGGTGGCCCGGGTGTCGCCTTTCCACCTTCGACCATGACTTTGACTCTAGATTCCATAATACAACCCCAGATAGACTGAACGTTCCCTCAAAAATAAGCTGTGAACGTTAAAAACGCTATGGTTTGCCCTTTGCCACAGACGTTCGCAGCTATATGAGGGCCAAACTAAAGTTGCCACACAGCTCTTATAAAACTCTCACCTAACCTAAAACTTCTAGCTTGCCGTACAGACCTGAGCTTATCTGGACTTCGTCGCGGAATGATCTCGAATAGCCGTTTGTGATCTTGATTTTGTTGCCGACCTTTACGCGGTCGACGTCTGCGTCCCAAAGAGAAACCTTGACTCGGCCTGAGTCGTCCTCTCCGATTGCGGACGCGACCCTGCCCTCTCGGCCGTCCCTCTTCGTGTAGGCGCGGGGCTCTTCCATCTCGACTATCGTAAGCTCGAGCTCTATGCGCCGCATGTCGGGCTTTACCTCACTTGCCTTCATTTTCTCCCTCCTTCTCTCTCTTCTGCAGGATTTTTGCAGAGTCCCCGCGGACAGTGACAGGGATAGGCACAGTGGCCTCGAAAAGCTCGACGGTTATCTCCTCCTTCCCCTCGTCGACCCTTATAATCCTTGCACGCTCTCCGCGGAAAGGTCCAGATATCAGTTCTACGATGTCGCCTATCTCCATGCCGATTACGGCGGCTTTTGGCACTAGGAATTGCTCTATCTGAATTATAGGGACCTCACCGGCCACCATTCCCTTTCCATGCTTGATTCCGACTCGAGCGCGCTCGATAGTCGTCTTCCCGATCGCTTCGACAAATATGTAGCCCCGTATCCCGGTAGGGGCAAGGACAGTTTTTATTGGCAAGTTGAAGTTTTTAGCCCTCGTCACGATCATGTCTGCGGTGTTCTTCTCCTGTCCAATTGTCGTCCTAATTGCGAATATCGCTGGTCTTTGTGCCTCCTCCATAACATCACCTTAAGGGGTTGTCAACATACTTTCTATAAAAAAGTTGGCCAGCATGATGAAGAAACCTACAAACCCTATTAGCAGGATTCCCAGCCCTGCTGCTTTCGCCACCTGCAGGTACTCCTCTTGGTCAGGCTTTTTTGCCACAGCCAATATACGCTTCGAATCGTGAATGAACTTCCATATCATAGGAACCCCAGTCCTATGTCTACGGGTTCACCTGGTCTAAATGTTTTTTCACCGGGCTCAAGAGCGTATGGCGAGTGAACGCCAGACAGTACGACCATCACCCGCACGGCGTTCTTCATCTCTTGGGATACCTGTGCACCCCAAATTACGTGGGCGTTTTGATCCAATGACTCTGAGATTCGCGAGACTATCTTCTGTGCCTCATCCAGCGTCATGTCCGGGCTGCCCACGATGTTGACTAGGGCACCTTTCGCTCCCGTTATATCCACGTCGAGCAATGGACTGTTCAGCGCCTCTTCCACGGCATCCGTGCTCCTGTCTGCCGAGTCGGATTCTCCGATGCCTATCATTGCAACTCCGCCGTTCTTCAGCACGGTGCGGACGTCCGCAAAGTCTAGGTTAATCAATCCCGGCATTGTTACCATCTCAGTTATTCCCTTTATCGCGTCGATGAGAAGCTGGTCGGATACCCTGAAAGCCGCTCCTATTGGTAGGTCTGGTGCGAGCTGCAGAAGCTTGTCGTTCGGTATGACAACTACTGTGTCGGAAACCGCGCGGAGTTTCCCGAGGCCGAGCTCAGCGTTCAGCCTGCGCCTGGTTCCCTCGACCGTGAAAGGAAGCGTGGTGACTGCGACCGTAAGTGCTCCTAGCTTCTTGGCTATCTCGGCCACCACCGGAGCAGAACCCGTTCCTGTGCCACCTCCCAAGCCACATGTGACGAAAACGAGATCCATCCCGTAAATGTGATCCTTTATAACTGCCTCGTCCTCCCTGGCGGCGGCTTCGCCCCTTTCAGGGTTGTTCCCTGCCCCGAGGCCACCGGTTATGTCTCTTCCAATCAGAATCTTGCTGTCGGCTGTCGTGTAAAGGAGGTCTTGGGCGTCAGTGTTTATCGCCAGGGTATGTGCGCCGCGGATGCCCACGCCCATCATGCGGGATATAGTGTTGCATCCGGCCCCACCGCAACCAACCGAGATTATCTTGGCCTTTGCCTGCTGTAAGATTTGCTCAAGTTCCTCGGTGGTGACGTTCTTCGAGTCAGGGGTTTTGGGTTTCTCTTGCGTAATGAGACCGACTTTTGTTAAAGTTATGAATCCAGTTTCAGGAGTGAACACAGCGTTTTCAATCTTAGCCAACCAAACCACTTCCGTTCTTTTCGTTGTTGAATTCCTCCCGTATCAATTTAAAGCTTTTCAATTGCGAGAATACTCTTTGAGCGTTCTGCTTGAATTCTCAAACTGTTTGCCACTTTCTGGCATATATTTCTCTGTTCCTCACTCATGCCTTTCCAGTCAAGGGCCAGGAGCTGCGTCCCGCCGTGCGTGCGAAGGACTGCTAATTCGGCCAGCTTTTCGTTGAAATTTGCATATTTCGGAAGAATGTGACCTATGCCGACAACAGTCCGGAGCGTGACTTCGGTGTGACGTGGGGCATAATGTGGCCCGCCAAAACCGACCGCGTTCGAGCATTTCACGTTCAAGGCGGCGGCTTCCATTAAGGCCCGTGCCACGGCCTCGCCTGCTTTCTTGTCAACCCACTGTTCGGGCTTGCTGCCGATTTCCACGAAGGTGACTGGCACAGCCAGTTTTGTTGGGCCGTGGTGGGTGGCTTCAAGTGATACGTCGTAGTTGAGCTCCATATCATCATTTGCAGCTTTCAAGGATTGTAAAGCGATCTTGACAGTTCGTGGAGAGGCCAAGGCCAGTTCTCCTTTTTCAAGTTCACCCGGCACGTGCACGGTGAGAGAAGGTTTCCCCGACTCGCTAGCGTGCCTGGAAGCTACTATCAGCTCATCAGCACGTGCGGGGAGGCTCGTTATCTTGGTAGTTTCTCCATCGACCAATGCCAATAGTGCTTGCTTTGAGACGTACAGGTTTTTCAGATCGGTTGATTTTTCGAAATCGTATAGCTCAAGCAATCTTTCATAGATATTCTTTGCCGCCAAGTCTTTGGAGGATGCTAGGATAAGTTTCATGCGAATACCCGTTTGTTAGGGAAGTGGCTGAATATTAAAAGATTATTTTTCAATTAACTTTCCTGCTTTTTCAAGTTTTTTGGCAACGTCATCAAGACCTAAATCCATTAAACCACTACGAGTCTGCAGGCCGGTTTCTCCATCCCAACCATTTAATTCATAAAACTCGTCCAACATTATCTTAAATTTTTCCCTGTCGCACTTGGCCCCTTTATGCGGCCCAGATTTGACAGGTTCATCCATATACCTTTTAGGCGGAAGGTCATCCTCGCGACCGAAGCCGGCGTGGATTGTGTTAAATGCTTTTTCAATGTTGTAAAGCCGTTTCCCCATCATCATTATTTCCTCTTCCCCTACGTCGATTCCCATTGCGGAACTCGTGATGGCCGCGTAATCTGAGGGTTCAAGCGCATAGGC
>JBDRCL010000135.1:0-3117 GCA_043821745.1 Methanobacteriota archaeon
CAATGACATCTCTGTTTAAGTTTTGTTTCACTGAAAAAGGACGCAGAACAGCGCATATACATGCATGATTTTAGAGAGGAGAGTCGTGCCGTATATCCCCAAGGCTATCGGACATCAGTCAGTGTGTCAGGGAACTCATACTATTTAAGAGCCGTCCTTTCTGAACCTACGGTGCTGGAGCCGGGGGCAAGCCCTATCACCGTAGGGTCAGTTTTGGCGGCTCAAGTTGATTCGGGGGCTGAAATCCCCTCCCCCGCACTTTTATGATGGGCTAGTGGTATCTCTGAGTTTTTTGACGCACTTTCCACAACTGTCAAGGCTTAATTTCTCTCTTCGATACATCTACGATGAGAGGCGGGAATAGGATAAAAGGAAATCAAGCAGTAATCAGGGCAATAAACGTGGGAAAACGTCACGGTACTTATTTATCACAGCTTGTCTCCTATCCCCTTTGGCCATGCATTTATGCATCTCTTCCCTGTTCACATTGTGGAGTATATGCCGTGACATAGAGGCATATGTATGCTCCAGCACTTATAAATATACCGATAGCGGATTTGGTTTTGGTATCCATGGGACGAACGATGGTAGAGTTGCCCGACGAACTTGAGCGCAGGTTCAGGTCACAGGTCGCCTTGAAAAAAGGGGGAAAGAAGGGAGCCTTGGGCGAGGGCGTTAAAGAGGCCATCGAACTCTGGCTGAAACACAACAAATAGGACAGGGCATTAAAAAATTAGAGAAGTTCATTTTGCCTGGGGTCGGGGCTTGCCAAGCTCGCAGCGTGGGTTCAGGTTCGGCGGCTCAAAAAGGAGGCTATCTCAGCAAAAAAGCCGATTTAATCACCTCCCACCTCAATTTTTACCAGTAAAAGGGGGCTGAAATCCCCTCCCCCGCACCACAGAATAACTTTTTTAAAGTTGCCTCGGCATTTAATAACTGAATTGGGGAGTTACAAAAATTTTTATCCTCCCTGCTCAATTCTAATTGGGACCTAGATGTTACGCTTCATGGTTTTGCGGACTAGGTTGAGGTATTCAGATGGAAAGATTGAAAATTGCAGTGCTAGGTTGGGAGCCTCCATCCAGAAGAAGGGTGCATACTGGGGCGGGCATGTACCTCACCTACTTAACAGAGCTGGGGATGTTCGCCAAAACCAAAGGTCGGAAACTCAGCTTAACATTTATCGCGCCTTCACAGTGTGACCGGCTGGTTCACCGCGAAGGATATAGAGTGCTTTTCGTTCGTACACCTAAATTCTGTGAACGTCGCCCTTATGATGAGGATGTTCTGTACCCCGCTGCCAAACGATTTGTGACGCGATTGCTGGAAAAAAGTGGCTCCGTTGACCTCAAAAAATTCGATTTGGTTCTGGCCAACTCCTTTGCCTTCGGGGAGCTAATAGACCGCGCGAAGCCAGACAACTTGGTGTACGTTTCCCATCGTCCGGAGTTCTTGCGAGAGAAGCTCGCGGAGCGTTTCGAGATAAGTATGGCGAACAAACGCAGGCTTAGTCGCGATGCTAGACTGGAGGCCAAATCAATCGAGGGATCTACACGGACGATAACCGTAAGTAGGGCCTGCAGACAAGAACTTGCCCGGCGGTTCAACCGCAGCCGCATTGATGTGATTTACAATGGGGTGGACACAAAACTGTTTAATCGGGTGAAATGTGAAGCAAACGAAAAGACTGTCTTTACCTACGCCGGGAGGAATCATCCTGAGAAGGGATTATATCTTCTCCTACAGGGCGCTCGGCATGCAGTCGATGGAGGATGTTCAGACTTTGAGATCCGGCTGTTCACCGAAAACAGTGCCTCATTGAGACATGCGGTGAAGCACATGCATCTCTCGAAACACGTCAAGCCGATGGGATGGCGGCGACTGCGTGAGCTTCCCCGTCTCTATTCAGCCAGTACTTTCACCATCATGCCCTCTTACTGGGAAAGCTTTTCCTACGCGACGGTGGAGGGAATGGCGTGTGAGGTGCCGGCGATAGTATCGAACGCAGGAGCGTTGCCCGAGATAGTAAACGACAAGGTGGGGCTGGTTTTTAGAACGGGAGACGAGCGTGAGCTTGCCCTTAGGATAGAGGAGGCATGTTCATGCGATTCAGAGCGCGTGGCCCAGATGGGATGTCGAGGACGAAGAAGGATCAAACGGCAGTTCTCAAAAAAGGCTTTCCTGAGAAATTATCTACAATATGCCGAACGATTCGTGGACAACGGCCAGTGAAAATCTACCCACAATTCTAAAGTAGCTTAGACATTATATCGTACATCCTACGGTGCGGTATAGGATAACTATCTTTTTTATTAAGCGCGAGTTGGCCGAGATGTAAAAACGAGGCACTACACGGACTGATTACCGCATGAGACTGAAGTAAATTTGGTGCGGCCGACGGGATTCGAACCCGTGCTTCAGGCTTGGAGGGCCTGAGTCCATTGGCGGATTGCTCCTTAGCCAGACTGGACCACGGCCGCAACAATTGACATTGAACCACGGCCTAATTAAGTTTCTACTGGCTCAGCATGGAAAGTATCGCCGCAATCGCTCCCGATAGTAAGAACAGCAGGATGACGATTAATGAAATGATTCTCTTTGTGCTATCCCTCACGGTATTGCCCCCAGGATAACTACATTAAAACGAGGATTTATATAAACAATCCTTCGAGGCTTCAAAAAGCAGTTCATCAGGATTATAACTGGACCTCTATTGAGTCCCCCTTCACGCGCACGGAGAAAGTCATCTGCGGCTTGTGCGCAGGTGGCTTCACAACGGCGCCGGAGGTGACATCGAACTCCGAGCCGTGCCACGGGCAATCGATCACGGTGCCTTTGAGCATTCCCTGGCACAGTGGTCCGCCCTCGTGTGAGCATTTGTTGTCGATGGCGTAGTATTTGCCCTTTACCTTGAAAATCGCTATCTTCATGCCGCCCGCTTCGGCGCAGTGCGGCGAGCCTTCGTGCACGTCCTTGACCTTGGCCACCTCGACAAATTTTCCGGAGCTGGCGATGGATTCCACCCCATCATGGAACTCTTCCGGCTCGACTTTCAGAGCTTTGGTAATCACAGCCCCGGTCCGATTCAATGAGAACAGCTGCGCGTGTTTGTTGTCC
>JBDRCL010000136.1:0-2680 GCA_043821745.1 Methanobacteriota archaeon
CGACTGGACCAGAAACGGCAACCTGAAGATCAGGTACGAGAAGAAATCCCTGTAGTATAAGTTCTTAATCGATCCTCAATATCTGGACTTTTCCGTCCTTGACTTCGATGTCGGCCAGAGTCTTTACCTTTAGTCCCGTCTCTTCCTTCACCCTCTCGGGGCCCTGGCCGCGGTTCATCACGATTATGATGTCCTTCACGACCACGCCGGCTTTCAATAGGCCCTTGACGACCCCGGTGACAGTGCCCCCGGTCGACATGACGTCGTCTATGACGATGACGCGGTCGCCCTTTTTGACGGAGTTGATGTAGAACTTTTGCGGTTTTTCCTTGCCGGCGATTTTCCGGTAGCTCTTCTTCACCAAGACCTCCACTTCCCCAGGCAGGTTGAACTTCTTTTTCCTGGTGATTATTATTGGGATGTTGGTCATCGATGAGACCAGTGCCGAGACGTGGATGCCCATCGCCTCGATGGTCACGATTCTGTCGACGTTGAATTTGGCGATATCCACGATCCTGCCGGCTATCTCTCGGAGAAGGTTGGGCTTCAGCGGAGGCGCCACGCCCTGGATGGGGTTGACAAAATACTCGTACTTGCCCATCCTGACGACGATGGCCTTTTCGAGCGCTTCCTTCAGCAACGGCAAATTGGACATTTGATTATACCTCATTCCCCCCTGTTTATAATCCTACTCGAATTCTATGGTCGCGGGGGGTTTTCCGGTCAGGTCGTAAAGGACGTGGGTGACGGTCGGGTTCTCCTCCCTTATCCTCTTGTCGATCCTGCGCATGACCTTCCAGGGAAGCTCCACCGGCTCTGCGGTCATGGCGTCCCTCGACTTTACCGCCCTGACGACGACGAGTTCGCCGTATTTCCTCTTGCGGTTTTTGGTAACGCCTGTGGCTTTGTTCTCCAGCAATATCGCGAAAGCCTGGAAACAGGGGATCTTCTCGGTCTCCTCCTCGACTATTTTGGTGGCCCGCCTCACCATTTCCACCCTCTTCGGGGTCACCTCGCCGATGACCCTGATGGACAGGCCCGGACCGGGGAACGGCCGCCTCGTAGACTCTAGCTCCATCTTCAATGTTTTGGCGACGGCCCTGACCTCGGGCTTGTAGAGGTCCTTCACCGGCTCGAGGATCTTCAGGCCGTACCTCTCCAGCGGGTGCACGTTTATCTGTTCCAGGACGTTGTGCTGCGTCTTCACGCCGGCCTTGGTCTCGATGACGTCGGCGGCGATGGTGCCCTGGATCATGTACTTGGTGCCGAGCTGGCGCGAGATCTTCCCGAGGGACTTGTAGAAGGTGTCCCTGAAGGCCTTCCTCTTCTCCTCGGGGTCGGTCAGGCCCTCCATGGCGCCGAAGAAATCGCCCCAGAGCTTGTAGACCTTGGCGTTCAGACCGAGGCCCTTCAGCCTGGCGTGGACCTGCTGCGGCTCGCCCTCCCTCATCAACCCGTCGTCCAGAAACACGACCGTGAGATTTTTCCCGACGGCCATGTGCCCGAGCATCGCCGCGACCGTGCTGTCGACCCCGCCCGAGACCGCGGCGAACGCCTTTTCATCACCAATGGTTTTCTTCAACCATGCTACTTTTTCCTTGACGAATTTGTTAGGCTCAACCATCAAATCAACACTCCTCAGCCATATACTCACAGGTGGAGCTACATAGTTTTAGCTTTTGCTGTTGGTAAGTCGATCAGGAAATCGAATCAGCGGGCGCGGAAAATTCGGCGTGATTTGGGATAATTTTTTGTGCCGAGGCGATTTTAAAAGCTCGTATTTACAAGTAAAATCCGTTAGTGCAATCATAGCGATGAGGGGATAATGTGCCAAAAGTCACGGTGAATTCAGAACCGAGAGATTTTGAGTTAAATCCCGAGGCCGCGGCCCTCGTGATTATCGACATGCAGAACGATTTCGTCAAACCGGGGGGGCTGGGCTATCTGAAAGGTTACGATGTTTCCCTGCTGGAAAGGGTGGTCGAGCCGATAAAAAAGACCCTCGACGCTGCACGAAGCGCCGGAATTAAGGTGATTTATACCCGGCAGGGTTATCGTCCCGACCTTTCAGATTTCCCATTCTCGGGACGGACGCGGGACCAGAGGGGTGACATCGGCACCGTGGGATTCATGGGGAGGATCCTAGTGAGGGGCCACACGGGGCACGAGATCATCGATGAGCTGAAGCCATTGGAGAGTGAGGTCATCATCGACAAGCACGGGCACGGTGCGTTTTACGCCACCGACCTCGAGGTCGTGCTGAAGAATTGGGGAATAAAGCACCTGATCATCACCGGAGTGACGACCGAGATGTGCGTGAACTCTACCGTCAGGGAGGCGGACGACCGGGGCTACCAATGTCTGGTGCTCGAGGATTGCGTCGCCTCCTACAACCAGGAGTTTCATAAGATCGGCCTGAAGATGATTAGTGGCCAGGGCGGCCTGTTGGGAAGGGTGGCCACCTCGGAGAACTTTGTCAATGCCATTCATGGGTTGAAATAAGTAATCGTTTTATATAGTATTACGAACTGGCAACAGGACGAATGGCAACCACGGCGTAATGGTGGGGTGGAATGTTTTTGAATTTGGCATTTCCATAGCCCGCACGGAGCAGATACTTCACAACGCTTTCCGGGGTCGGTCGCATTTTCATCGGGGGGCCTCTCGGCGTTTTGGACAC
>JBDRCL010000137.1:0-36988 GCA_043821745.1 Methanobacteriota archaeon
GGGTAAAGCTTCTCCCCGCATTTTTTACAGACTTTTACGTTTTTATTGTTTTTAGTTCCGCAGTATCGGCAGTATGTCATATAACCACGTATGGGTTGTATTTGCCTTTCTTAATTTTGTCGGTGCGTGTGGAGAATCGTTGGGTTTTAAATCACTTGATTACTCCAGTTATCAACATGAGCACCACGAATATTATTATTACCAGCAATATCATGAACACAGACAAGTCAGCGCCCTTTCTTTTTTCCTCGTGTTTTTTTTCTGGTTCAACTTTTGCCACATGCTTTATTTCCGGTTTGGCTTTTTCTTTTGGTTCAGCTTTCTTTTTACTTGGCAATACATACACCTCCCTTTCAAGCCCATCTAAATAGCTTTTTAGAACCCATAGGATAAAAAAGCGTCGCAAAGCGGAGATAAGGTAAATTTTATGTGAGTCAAATGGTGCGGGGGAAGAGATTCGGACTCTCGAAGGCCCTGCGGCCACAGGATTTCCTAGCCTGTTCTTAAGTTTGGCCACAGACGGATTTACCCGTTCTGCACCTGCCCTTTTGACCAGGCTCAGGCACCCCCGCATTAGGAACTTTTATCAATGAGCCAATAAAACTAGCGCCCCTTTTTGTAAACCCTGCGATAAACCGCGCGGTACTTGTTTCGCTTTAGTTTTCTACGCAACTCCAACTCAAGCCCGTTCTCGGATTTTTTTGTCATTAAACCATCTGCGTCGGGAACTCGCCGTCAGCTTACAATTTAAGACAGAAACGATATAAACGATTACGTGGCGATGAAAAGCATGCGGGTAGTGAAGTATTCAAATCGGGTTTTCGAAAGGGTGGTCCCTCTGTTGAAGAAGGGAACCAAGGAATGGGGAAAGGAGTGGAGGGACGAAATCCTCCGCGTTTATTCGCGGCAAGATGGTGAGGCTTACCTTGCTGAGGACGATGGGAATGTCGTCGGGACGATATTCCTCAAAAAGGACGTTCGTGTGCTCGTTATCTATTTCCTAGCGGTCGCGGAGAAAGAGAGGATGACTGGCGTCGGCAGCTCGTTGGTGGAATTTGCGGAGAAAATTGCGAGAAGGGAGAGGAGGATACTACGAGTTGACGTTGCGAAGGAATTCGAGAAAAACGTTGACTTCTACGCCAAGCTGGGGTTCGAGAAGTGCGGGCGGGTTAAGAACTTTTACATGGACGGCGACGAACAGATTTTCTTATATAAAAAACCTAGAAGATGAAACCCAGTACCAAATCCATCCTTTTGATTGCACTTATTGCCCTTTTCGCGTTGCCTGCACCTAGCTTCCTTTTCTTCACCAGAGCTTCGAGTCTTCGAACCAGCGAGCACAGCGCATCTATTGCCTCAGGGATGTGCATGTCGTTGTTTACATGAAAGTAGAATTCGGCCAATGATTTTTCGATAATCCTGTCTGCGACCTCATTGTCTTTCCCGGACTTCACTCGCCCCAGATTCCTGATCAATCCCTTGCATCTGTTGATCTCCCGTGCTTTCTTGAGCAGGCCTTGGAAGGTAAAGTTCAGGCGCTTCCTGTAGTGCTCGCTCAGGAGATATGCCCTTATCGCATCGTATCCGTATCCTTTCCTACTCAATTCATCTACTGAGTACGACCTACCGAGAGACTTGCTCATCTTTTTCCCGTATATCACCAGGTGCCGGACGTGCACCCAGTATCTTGCCGGTATTTTCCCAGTGGCGCCGGCACTCTGGGCTATCTCGTTGTCGTGGTGGGAGAACACGTTGTCGATGCCGCCCATGTGCATGTCGAACGGGGCGCCCAGGTATCGGATGCTCATGGCGCTGCACTCTATGTGCCAGCCGGGCCTCCCCCTACCCAGCCCCGTGTCCCAGAATATGTCCCCATCGCTCTTTCTCCATGCCTTCCAGAGTATGAAGTCCCCGGCCTCGTATTGGAAGTAATCGTCCTTGTAGATCCGCTTATCGAGCTTGTGCTTGAACTTGTAATGCGAGATCATCCCGTAGCGCGGGAAACGCGAGACGTTGAAGAAAACGTTGCCATAGTCGTCTTTGTACGCCAGCCCCTTTTTCATGAGTTTCTTTATTAAAGTTACCATTTGCTTTATGTTCTGTGTGGCGCGAGGGTAGTTGTCGGCAGGTATCAGGTTGAGTTTGCGAGAGTTCTTCAAGAATAGTTTCTCGTTCTCCTCGACTATCTTCCGCATACTTTTCCGGCTTCCCTTCGCGGCTCTGACCATCTTGTCTTCGATGTCAGTTATGTTCATGGTGTGATTTACCTTGTAACCGTTTGACATCAGTGCCCTCTTGAACACATCCTCGACGATGTACGTGCGGAAATTGCCGATGTGTGGGGTGGAATAAACGCTGGGGCCGCATGTGTACATGCGGACCTCGCCCTTTCTCATGGGCACGAACTTTTTAGTCCTTCGCGAGAGCGTGTCGTGAACTAGCATATTTTCAACTAACATATGGCTTCAAGGCTTTTAATCCTCAAGCTTTCAAAACATCAACCCTTCTAGTTATAAGCGTGGCTCGGGCAATTGGCGGAAAAGTGGTGCTCCGGCCGGGATTTGAACCCGGGGCGCAGACTCGAGAGGCCTGCATGTTTAGCCTCTGATCGATTTCACGACCAGATTTGACCGGCCTACACTACCGGAGCACCAGAATCATCTAACCTCCTGACCGTTTAAGATTTCTACTTAATAACTTTAATTCTGGAAATTTTGGGAGTGGTTTCAATTAAAATTTATGCGTCCATCTTTTTCGCCAGCACGTTTTTTGAGTACATGGCGCAAGACTTGTCGTTCTCAGGGCAAACGCTCTCCATGACGCAGGATGGACCGGCTTTTTCGAAGATCACCGGCGCAACCTTCTTGACATGTTTGAGCATTTCGTAGGCGAGCTTTCTGATTTCCCACTGGGCGTGGTGGCAGCACCTCAGCCTGAAGAAGTTCATCAGCGAGCGAGCGTTCATGGTGACCACTATGTTCGTGGTAGTGGCGTTCGGGAGCAAGTAGCGCGCATCCTCCACCGGAATCCCCTTCTCGATAAGGTCGACGTATTCCTTCCAGGCGGCGTTCATCGCCTCGACGTATTTTTTCTCAATATCTTTGTCTTTCGAGATTGAGGGAGGGGTGATATATTTCTGCTCCATCCTTACAGCTCTCTGGCTCTGTTGCGAATAGCTGGCGATTCTGTGGCGGACGAGTTCGTGGGTACAAGCGCGGGACACGTCTTCAATGCTGAACGTGAAGGAGGCGTGTTCGATTACGGAATCGTGGCCGTGCTCCACGCAAATTTCCAAGCTCCGAAGCAGCTTCGATCTGTCCTCCTTAAGAATTTCGTCAGCTGCCCTTTGCGAGCGGCACGAGCGTGCAGCTGCGCCCGCGAGCACGTCAGGATTGGGAGTGTGGGCGATCAGCTTTACCTTCATGGTTTTTCCTCGATTTCCATCATGGTCGCGAGGTCCTTATCAGCGTACAGCTTCGGCAAGGCCGGCTCGGTGCTTCCGGAGTACTTCCCTTCGTACGGTTTTTCAGCGGGCGACTCGGTCCTGAAGAACACCATCTGACCTATCCTAAGGCCAACGGGCAGGTAGTATGGAACTGCTAGGTGGTTAGTGATCTCTATCGTCCAGACACCGTCGAAGCCTATGTCCCCCCATCCGGCCCCTCGCACGATGTCTATTCCTGTCCTGGCCAACGAAGACCTGCAACGGATCGATGCGACTATGTCACTCTTGGTCCCGACCCTCTCTAGAGTCGAAGCTATGACGAAACCGTGGGGCGGGAGCCTTATGAACTTCCCGCGGATGGCCTTGTTGAGCACGCGGAGGGTTTCTTCCTTCGCCTCGTGCTTTACGTAGGCCATGTCGACGGACTCTTTGATGAATGGGAAGAACCCGTCTATTTCGTTGTTGAACGTGTAGAAAATGGGACCGATCGATAGGTCGTACCCGTTCGGCTGCACCCTTTTCCTGTCAAATGGCTCTATGATTATTTTGCCCGCCGATAGTTCTTTCATGATGTCACGATCCGATAGTGGCAATGTTTCACCTCCTAAATGTTCCTTATCTCAAAGCTATTGAACATTCCGCTTATGGCCTTTCGCGTGCGTTCGATGGCGTCTCTAGGCCAAGGGGCCAGCTTCTCGAACTTGGGATCGATGGTTGACTGGGGAGCGAACTGTTGAATCGCGTATTTTCTTGACCCTTTTACATGGTTGGCAATCTTGATTATGTCGTCCGGGGACAGGAGTTCAGGCACAAGCGTCGTCCTGAACTCGTATTCAATAGGAGAATCGCGAAGCAGCTCAATGCTCTTTAGAACGCGGTCAAGAATCGCTTCATCCTCCACACCTGTGAGCTCTTTGTAGCGCTCATGCGTCAACGGGGCTTTTACATCCATCGCGACGTAGTCGACCAGCCCCAGCTTGATCAAGTCGTTGAGGACGTCTGGGTTTGACCCGTTCGTCGCGAGCGATACTTGAAGGCCCTTTTGTTTTACTCGCCTGCAAAAGTCATGCAAATCAGGTTGGAGGGTCGGCTCCCCACCTGTGATAGCTATCCCATCCAGCCAGTTCCGGCGCCTTTCAACGGAAGCGAATATTTCGTCCTCTGAAATTACAGGCAGGCTCTCCGGTTTAAGCACAAGGTCCCTGTTCTGGCACCACGGACACCTGAAATTGCATCCGCCGGTGAATGCGACCGCAACGGCCTTTCCCGGGACCTCGTTGAATGAAATGGTGATTAAACCGTTCACTTTCGTTTGCTCACTTCCTAGGAAATTATTAGTAGTTCAGCCGAAATATTTTCGCTGCCTGAACTCTTCCCGCTTGCCGTCGCTCCAGTTGGCGACCGGGCGCAGGTAGCCGACAACGCGTGAGTAGACCTCGGTCTGCTTGCCGCACTGCGGGCAGCTGCGGTGCTCGCCGGGGGCATAACCGTGGTCCGAGCAGATGCTGAATGTGGGCGTCAAAGTGAAGTACGGGAGGCGGCTGTTGGACGTCATTTTCTTGAGAAGCAGCTTCGCAGCCGATCCCTGTATCCTTTCGCCCAGCCACGTGTGGAAGACTGTCCCACCGCTGTAGAGGGTCTGAAGGTCCTCCTGGTGGTCTAGGCTCTCGACGAGGTCAAGGCCAGCGTTGACCGGGAGCTGGCTAGAGTTCGTGTAGTAGGGAACGCGTTCTCCCGCAGCCTTTATGTCCGGATATTTCCTCCTGTCTATCAGGGCCAGCCTGTAGCTCGTCCCCTCGGCCGGGGTGGCCTCGAGGTTGTACAGGTGGTCTGTCTCCTCCTGGAACTCGACAAGGCGCTCGCGCATTGCGTTAAGCGTCTTGACCGCGAACTTCTTGCCCTCACCATTAACTATGTCTTGCTCGAGCAGGTTGAGGGAAGCTTCGTTCACACCTACTAGTCCGATTGTGGAGAAGTGGTGGTTCAGGTTCCCAAGGTAACGCTTTGTGAACGGCAACAGGCCATTGGATATGTTTTTTTCAATAATTTCCCTCTTTATCTCGAGCGATCGCTTGGCCAGCTCCATTATCTGGTTGAGGCGTTCGAAGAACTCGTCCTCATCCTTTGAGAGGTAGCCCAGACGGGCCATGTTTATCGTAACGACGCCCATCGACCCAGTTGAGTCCCCGGCGCCGAACAGGCCCCCGGACATCTTGTTTTTGAGTTCCCTCATGTCAAGCCTCAGCCTGCAGCACATGCTGCGCACGTCGCTTGGGTTCAGGTCGGAGTTAACAAAGTTCTGGAAATACGGCTGGCCGTACTTTGCCGTAGCTTCGAAGAGGGTATCGGCTAGGGGGCTGTCCCATTCGAAATCATTTGTCACCGAGTAAGTTGGTATCGGAAAAGTGAACGGACGGCCGCTCATATCCCCTTCAGAAAGAACTTCGATGAAGGCTCGGTTTATTATCTCGGTTTCCTCCGTTAGGTCACCATATGCTCGGTCCAAGACTTTGCTGCCAACTATGGCCGGTTTGTCGGCCAGGTCCTTCGGAACAGTCATGTCGAGCGTCACGTTCGTGAACGGGCACTGGCCGCCGAATTGCGATGTGACGTTTAGGTTGAACACGAATTCCTGTAAGGCCTGTTTCACCTGGCCGTAGTCCATACTGTCTTCCCATACAAAAGGCGCCAGCAGGGTGTCAATCGAGTTGAACGCCATCGCACCTGCCCATTCGTTCGAGAGCGTGCCCATGAAATTCACCATCTGCAGTAGGGCTGTCGTCATGTGCTTCGGGGGTTTAGAGCCTATCCTGTTCGGGACGCCGTTGAAGCCTTCAGCCAACAGCTGCTGCAACGACCAGCCGGCGCAGTAACCGCATATCCCACGACCAAGGTCGTGAATGTGGAAGTCCCCGTTGCTGTGCGCGTCTGCCACCTCCATCGGGTAAAGCTTGGAGAGGGTGTAGTTCGCTATCACGGTGGTGGATATGTGTTGCTCCAGACCGCTCAGCGAGAAGTCGATGTTCGCGTTCTCCCTGACCCTCCAGTCTAGGTGCCCTATGTAGCTGTCAACGATGCGCTCGACTTCAAGCGAGGTCGAACGGATTTTTTTCAATTCTTCCTGGTGCTTGCGGTAGAGTATGTAAGCTTTAGCGGTCCTAGCGTGCCCGCGTTCGATCAGGATTTTCTCCACGACGTCCCCGATGTCTTCGGTTGACACGATGTCTGTTTTAAATTGGTTCTGGACGATTGAGATGACCTCGCTCCCAAGTCTTTTGGCAATGTCTCGGTCTCGTCCGCCTACTGTTTGTGCTGATCTGAAGATAGACTCGATAATTTTTTCAGGATTGAAATCTTCTAGAGTGCCGTCTCGTTTTCTAACTTTCATAATATCACACCCACTGTTTCAAATGATGCCGATAAAGTTTTAGGGTTGATACCTTAGCCAACTCTAGCTGACCCAAAACTAATTCGTGCATCACTTACTTTTGTTCTTACCAATAAAAAGTTTTTCGTTACCTGAAATTAAGAATTAAATTTTAAGTTAGGCTTAGTTTTATTATTAAAATAGTATTTTTTCTAGATTTTGCCTAAGATTGCTTTTGTGAACGCCTCAAATACCGGTGAGGGCTTCCCAGGCCTTGACTTGAACTCCGGGTGGAACTGCGTCGCTAGGAAGAAGGGATGCTTTGGAAGTTCCAGAATCTCCATCCGCCTTCCGTCGAGGGATTTTCCGGAGAACCTTAGCCCGTTTTTGGTTAGCCTTCCAATGTACTTGGGGTTGACCTCGTATCTATGCCTGTGTCGCTCTTGGATTCTCTCCTTCCCATATATCCTGAAGGCTTTAGTGCCCTTGGCCAAGCGGATATCGTGCGCCCCGAGCCTCATGGTCCCGCCGAGGTCCGATACTTTCTTCTGTTCCGGTAGGATGTCAATTATTGGGTAGGGTGCCTTTGCATCTATCTCCGTACTGTTGGCTCCATTCATCCCTATGCTGCGGGCGAATTCGACAACCGCGAGCTGGAACCCGAAGCAAAGGCCCAGAAACGGTATGGAGTGTTCCCGGGCGTAAGAGATTGCCGCTATCTTTCCCTCGCTTCCGCGCTGGCCGAAGCCCCCCGGAATCAGTATGCCGTTGTAGGACTGGAGCGTCATCAGATCTTTGCTTGACTTTTCAAATCTCTCCGCGTCCATCCAGCCGATCTCGACCCTGCAATCGTTTGCCCCGGCGGCGTGCTTGAGGGATTCATTGATGCTAAGGTATGTGTCAGGGAACCGAATGTATTTACCGACCATGGCAATTCTCAGTGTCTTAGTCGCCCTCTCCATCCTTTCGACGACCTTTTTCCAGCCCGACATGTCCTCGTTCTTGTTTCGGAGGCGCAGCCGTTTGAGTAGCAGGTTGCCCAGTCCCTCGTCGTCCAGTAGTATGGGTAATTTGTAAACGTTCCCGACGTCATGGGCGCTGATCACCGCGTTCTCCGGCACGTTGCAGAAAAGAGAGATTTTTCGCTTCGCTTTCTCACCTAAGGGGTCTCTGGTGCGGCAGATCAAAAAGTCAGGCGATACGCCGGCCTCGAGGAGCTGCTTGACGCTGTGCTGGGTGGGCTTGGTCTTTTGCTCACCTACAACTTCCAACATGGGTACGAGCGTGAGATGGACAAATGCCGCGTTTTCTGTGCCCTCCTCTAGGGCAAGTTGTCTCATGGCCTCTATGAACGGCATGCTCTCTATGTCTCCGACCGTCCCGCCTATCTCCACCATGCAGACTTCCGCCCTGCTTTTGCTTGCTACCTGACGAACGCGGCTTTTGATTAGGTCAGTGATGTAAAAGATGATTTGCACGGTCTGGCCGAGGTAATCCCCCTTCCTTTCCATCCTGATCACTTCGCCGTAAATCTGGCCCGTGGTGATGTTGTGGTCTTTGGTAAGGTTCACGTCGAGAAAGCGCTCGTAATGTCCCATGTCGAGGTCGATCTCGCCGCCGTCGTTCGTGACGAAAATCTCGCCGTGCTCGAACGGGTTTATCGTGCCAGCGTCGCAGTTCAGGTAAGGGTCTATCTTAATGGCGGTGACTTTGAAACTTCGGGACTGGAGAATTCTACCTATCGAAGCCGTCGTTAGTCCTTTTCCGAGCCCGCTTATCACCCCACCAGTCACGATTAGATATTTCATTTTTTCACCCGTGTGCGCTCCCGATGATTTCCTTCACGCTCTTTATTCCATTTTTATCCAGATAGCTCTTTATCCCTTTCTCGATATCTCTGAATATCCTGATTCCCTTGATTGCCACGGCCGACCCTATCTGGACCGCGCTTGCCCCGGCCAGCAGGAACTCGACCGCGGTTCGCCAGTTCGTGACCCCGCCGCAGCCGACTATCGGGATTGAGAGTTTTGGATGGAGTTCGTGAACACACCTGAGTGCCACAGGATGTATGGCCGGCCCGGAAAGCCCACCGTAGACGTTCGAGAGGACAGGCCTGCAGGCATCCACGTCGATTGCCATTGCCCTGATGGTGTTTATGGCGACGATCGCGTCCGCGCCAGAGTCCTGAGCGGCGATTGCAGAATTATACAGGTTGTCACTCAGACCGAGCTTGACGTGGACGGGAATTTTGAGCATTCCCTTTAGCTCTTTTACAATTTTTCGCACGGCGGTCGGGTCCGTCCCTATCTCAAATCCGTGTTTTTCCACGTTGGGGCATGAAAGGTTGAGCTCGACCGCGTCCGCTCCGGCCTCCTCCGCCCGCGCGCAGATTTCCTTGAATTCCTCGATTTTTCCGCCTCCAACGCTGACGACCACAGGGATTCCCCCTTCTTTTGCGATTGGCAGGTTTTCCGACATGAATTTTTCATAACCTGGGTTGGCGAGCCCGACGGCGTTTATCAGGCCTCCTTCGACGCCGACCACGACTGGCGTGGAGTAGCCCTCGCGTATTTCATTTGTCAGACTTTTTGTGACTACGGCGCCGGCGCCACCCTCGACTGCCGCTCGCTTTAGTAGCGAGCCGTTGCATAGGATGCCGGACGCCAATACGGTGGGGTTTCTGAGTTCTAGCCTGCCCAGCTTGGTTTTCAATATCATATCGTCACCCTCGCGCCAGATGCGTCCCGCTTTCGTTTTCCGAATTCAGTCTTGAGAAGGAGGGCGCCGTCAAAGACAGGGCCGTCGGAGCAAACACGCAGGCCAATCGGATCCAGCACACATGAACCGCAGATACCGAAGCCGCATTTCATGTAGCGCTCGAGCGAGGCCTGCACTCTGATCCCGCGTTTCACTCCGTGCTTTACGACTTCATACATCATCCGCTCGGGACCGCAAGTTAGAATCGTTTTGAACTTTTTTTCCTTCAGCAATAGTTCCACCAAATCAGTCACGAATCCATGGTGTCCCGCCGAGCCGTCGTCGGTTGCCGCCTCGACTTTCACCCCAAGCTTGCGCGCTTCATTTAGGAATAGCAGCTCCGATTTTTTCTTTGCCCCGACGATGAAAGTGAACCTTTCACGGCTTTCGGATATGGATTTGGCAGCGTAGATGAGAGGGGCAGTGCCATAGCCGCCGCCGACTATCAGGAAAGGCCCCTCGTCAATCGAAAACCCGTTGCCGTATGGCCCTCGCAGGAAAAGTCTGCCCCCGCTCTTTAGCTTATGTAACCCGGCTGAGGTCGGGCCTTCATTTGCGACGGAGATTCTGATGAAGCCGTCCCCAGCACCTGATATGCTCATCGGCACCTCCTCATGGCTCGGAAGCCACGCCATGACGAACTGTCCCGGCCGCGGGAATTCGGTACCGTGGTGTTCAAGGTAAAAGGACTTTACTTTTGGGCTCTCTTTGGAAATCTTTTTTATTTTCACGGGTTTGAAGCCCAGATCAGCGAAAGATAGGATGTCCTTTCCAACTTCACCCAAACTTTGAGCAGGGGAGTTTTCTCGCAAAATTACCCCTCAATGTACGACCGCGCATCTGGTTTGAGTTTTGATGAGGCCTTAAATCTCTTTGACATTTTTGCCCTCTTCGATATACTTTATCACCTTTTCGTAGTCGTCCTTGTTGATGAAATTTTTCAGGTAGAGTTCTTGTATTAGCCTAGATGAGGTCATGAGGGCGAGCAGTTTGACACCCTCCTTGGCGAGGTTCTGCACTCCCCCTTGCTCACGGTCCACGAGGACCATCGCGTAGTCAACTTTACCGCCGCGTTCGCGGATAGTTTCGATTGCTTTCAGCAGGCTTCCCCCTGTGGTGGCGGCGTCGTCAACGATCAGTATCGATTCGCCCGGGTTTATCACGCCCTCGATCAGGCTCTTGGTCCCGTGGGTCCTTTTATCCCCTCTGATATACAGGAACGGTTTCTTCAGCTTGTACGCCACGAGGGCGCCTATCGGCACCCCTGCCGTTGCCACACCCGCGATGCGGTCGAACGAGACCCCGAGGGCCTTTAGCTCTGCGACGTACGCGCTCGTTATCAGGTCGAAGAGTTCTTGGTGGGACGGAGTGGCCCTGAGGTCGATGTAGTACGGGCTCATGAGCCCTGAGGTCAGCTTGAACTCACCCACCATCACGCAGCGGTACTTTGCCAGCGTCAGCGCAATTTTTTGCAGGTCCACCTTCATATCCCTGACTTCCTTCAGGATTTCCCTAGCTTTTGTCGCTGGGGATGGGGCCTGGGCTATGCTCCTACCTATTATCTCCAAGTCTGCTCCGGCTGCAAGTGCCGAGCCGAAGTCTGCTCCCTGCGTGCCCACACCGGGCGAGAAGATTATTGATGAGGGGTAGGTGTTTTTGGTGCTGGTTATCAAGTTTGGATAGGTCGCGGGCACTACAAAGCCGTCCACGCCAGCCGTGGCCGCGATTGCGAGAAGCTCGTCATAGTGCTTGTTGAGGTGCTCGTTCGCCCCCGGGTGGCTCATGGCGCACAGGCCTAGCACTCCCTTTTCAATCTCGTCAGCTAAGTTGACCACTTCGTCGAGCCCTCCCTTTATGCCGATAGCGGCGTGGATGATGAGCGCGTCGAACCCGACATCAAACAGCTGTGCTGCTTCAAGGCTGTTGATATGGCCTATGTCCGCCATTTTTGGGTCGCAGATGAAAAAGTAATTTTTCCTTGAGGAGTTGATGATGTCCTCCACGAGGTCCAGGCCCAAGCCGAATATCAGCGGGAGCCCAATCTTAACACCTGATACTAGGCCATCAAGCTCGGCGAGTAGGTCTTGAATTCTGGCCGAGACGTTGAGCCTTTCCTTCATCCTGCCCTTGTGCGGCTTCAGCGAATATGGGTTGAAAGGGGGATCAAGTGCGAGAACAATCCTAGAATCCGTCCTCTTAGTTATCTCCGATACTAGCTTTACGAACGTTTTGCTCAAAATGCCCGCCCATAGTTTAGTATCTGACTTATAAAAAGGTTTACGATTGGCGGAAAAATAGATTTCGCGAGACGCGTTATTTTTTGTCAGCTTTCCTCTAGTGGTTTCCATCCTTTGCGTTGTCGCCCTACATTGTATTTTTCCATCGACTAGCCGAGATATCGCGTGACCCTCATCTTGCCGATGGCATGCATAGAAACGAATTTAGTTTAACTTTTTCGGCATTAATTCTTTCTCCAGTTTAAGTGAAAAGAGTTCATTCAAATTCTTAAAATCCCAAATAGTGTGGCGGGCCCGGAGGGATTTGAACCCTCGATCTACAGCTTAGGACGCTGCCGCCCTATCCGAGCTAGGCCACGGGCCCCGTACAGACTTATCGTAGGGATTTATGAGAATACATCTATCTCGAAAGTTATTTAAAAGGGGCGTTGGAATGATGTTTGAAGTGGTGATTGAATGGTTGCGACAAGACCTTTGGGCGCTTTGCTTTGTGTTGCTACGGTTCTAGTGGTCATCGCGCACATATTCTTCGGTTACTTGAGTGGAGGTGCCAGCGCTTGGGCGCGCGGAGCCTTGGCGTTTGCGCTACCCATAACTGTTGGCATATTTGCGATATGCGGTTTGGGATTTTGGCTGGGGTGGATCATGGTAACTACAAAGGAAGCCCCGCCGGCGCCAAAGACGCAGGAAGAGAGCAAGCCCGAAAAGCCTGAGTGAAAAAACTCGGCATTCGTAGCTTTTAAGTGTTGGTTGCTTTAAACTTATTAGGTGTTAATTTGAACTACCGGCGATGGTTAATCGTTGCATACTTGCTCGTAATGATGTTCATCGCCGTCTCGATTCTTTTGGTTCCAGGACAGAGATATGACACGCTTACCACCTCCGACAGCGGCTGGGTCTACGGTATCGCTGAGGAGATATCTCAAAAAGGAGGACTTGTTGATAAGAACCCGCTTTCACATGCCCCTTACGGCTGGACCGTTTCCTACAACGAACAGCTTCAGCCACTTCTCGCGGTGATGCTTTACAATGGCGCTCAATCCATAAACCCCAGCGTCACCTTGATGGATGTCGTGAAGTTCTGGGGCCCGCTGCTCTTCGCCCTCTCGTTGATCCCAATTTTCCTTATAGGCAGAGAACTTGGGGGAGATTTCGCAGGGGTTGCCGCGGTATTTTTTGCCGTCACAATGACATCGACAATCTACTGGATGAAGGTCGGATCCTTTGATCGTGAGCCATTGAAGTTTTTTCTCACCTCGGCATCACTTTTCTTCACGATAAAGTTGTTCAAGGCCCCTAGGAAAGATATTCTAAAATATGCGATTTTATCGGGGCTGTCGTTCGGGCTGTTTAGCTTGGCATGGCCCGGCGCGATGTTCTTCGCCGCGATACCAATCGGCGGCGTGATATTCGTGCTTCTGGTGGGATTTTTCGGCAAGCTCGTTCGCAAGTTCTCCGATGTGTTCGAGGCAGTTACAACTGTCATACGCAACCATCTCTACCTGTTAATCGGGGTAGCTGTCATGATGGTGGTCATGACTTTGGTCCTTTCGATTTTTGGTAAACAACAGCCGAGTTTCTGGATTGGGTTTTTCCAGACAATGTTGGGGTATGTCGGGATTGGCGGCGGTGGGGAAGGCGGGGTATCTTTGCCGGGTTATGCATCGGAGGCGCAGGTCTCGGGCCAGATTAACGAGACCTTGAGCGTTTTCTATGAAAACAACATATTAACCATTTTCATCGTCATCATGATGGGGCTGGCGCTTGTAAAGTTCATCTGGTCTAGGAAGAACTGGGAAATTTTTGTCTTTGCTTGGCTGATTGTACTCATAGCCATGGTCTTTCCAGGGAAGGGACAAGCAAGATTCGTGCGCGAGTGGTGGCCCTTGGTTTCAATTCTCGCCGGAGTTGGATTTGTCACGCTTGCGTCTCTCGTGAGACGAGCTTACTCTGAACCGTCCCTTGAATGGTTGAAAGGAATCCAAGACCCGATAGTGGTAACAGCTCTCATAGTCGTATTCACCTCACCATTTCTCATAAACGCCTATGCAGTTGCTTTGGCCACGACTCCGCCAACCGAGTGGAGAGGCCAAGAGTTGGATATGGGATTTATGGAATCCTTTAACTGGTTGAGAGAAAACACATCTGAAAACTCAATAGTCGCGATAGAATGGTCGTACGGCCACCTCTTGACGGGCGTTTCTAGAAGACCGACTGTCGCTGATGGGGTCGAAGGAACGGGTGAGGTCGGGAAGTGGGAAAATGTAGCTGTGGTGCAACCTCCCGACTATATTTACACAGTCGAGGACGCTACTGGCAAGTTCTTGGATCGGAACTTCACCATAAACGGCAGGCGCACCGACGTCCAGAGGTTTCCTAGCTTGGGTTCTGAAGATGAAATGAACTTCTACTTTGACACATACAGTGAGAACTATGGAGTGAAAATAGAATATTGGGTCACGCACGCTTACCAAGTCTGGGACATGGTTTTTGGCACCATTCGTGACGATACAAAGTTTAGCACTTCAACAAATGTGGAGTTCAATAACATGGTTTACGGCTTTACTGGTGAGAACGTATTTTTCGACATCGCGAGTGGGTCGGCTTTCAAAGTAAGCGATGGAGAGAATCTGTACTTAACCGGAGTTGTATTTGCGTATTACAATCAGAACGGTGGGATAGGAAACCCGTTCAACTACGCGTTCAGAGAAGACTCCCGAGTGCCGAGGATATTGTGGGTATTAGTCCCGGATTGGGTCCAATCGCCTTCATTTGATCAGACCGTGGCGATTCAGAGTGGACCCTATTATAGCGGAGCCCCGCTATACGCGCGCCTTTTTGAGGGCGCCGGCGCTTTACCGGACTTTATGAGCGTGGTCTACACGAGCAAAAACGGCGTGGTCAAGGTCGTCAAGATTAGCTACACTCCCTCGGCAGTTTACCCGGCCAATAGCACCAAGGTGAGCGACAGCACTCCGGAGTTCAAATGGTCCCGTGCAATTGGCGCGACGAGGTATGAGATCGTCTTGGACGATAGCTCTGCTTTCTCTTCCCCAATTATCCAGACAAGCACCACCCAATTGAGGTACACGCCAGCAGTTTCCCTGCCCGACGGCACTTACTCGTGGCGCGTTGGTGCTTACAAGGGTGAAAGGTTCCTCGGGTGGTCCGACACATCGACTTTCGTCGTCGACACTGTACCGCCAGCTACACCGCAGCTTTCCGACCCACAAGATGGCATTGAGCTCTCCAGCTTGGAAGTTGCATTCAGTTGGTCAAAGTCGGAAGTAGGCGCCAAGTACCAGGTTCAAATTTATGATCAAGCAGATTTATCTACGCCAGTGCAGGACAACCAGGTGACTTCTGAGGGTTTTTCTCGCACGTTCCAGAACAACGGCGTCTACCAATGGCGCGTTAGGGCTATCGACGCCGCGGGTAACCGTAGCGACTGGACAGACTATTTTGAGTTCACGATAAGATTGCCACCGCAGGCGTCGACGCTCGACTCCCCGCAGAACGGGATTATAACCAGAAACAACGCTCCTACGTTCAGCTGGTCTGGAGGCATCGCGGACAACTACATACTCATAGTCGACGATGACGGCAACTTCAGTTCGCCGGCGATTGACGTCAATCTTGGAACAGTCAGTAGCTACGCCCCGACGGACGTACTACTCGATGAAAACTATTCTTGGAAGGTTGTCTCAATTGTTGGGGCACAGCAGGAATCATCACCAGTCTGGACTTTCGCGGTAGACACAACCCCGCCGGAAATCCCGAACTTATTAAAACCCGACAACGGATCGATTCTCATAGACGTCACCCCGACATTTTCTTGGTCGAGCGCGCAAGGCACGTACATGTACGAACTGGTCGTGGCCAGGGACCAAGATTTTAACTCACTTGCTATTGATAATTTACTGAATGGAACAACTTTCACGCCGACAGTCGGTTTATCCGCTGGCACATATTATTGGAGAGTCTATGCCATCGACAAGGCGGCCAATGTAAGCGTTTCATCTGACTGGCTCTTCACTATTCAAGGTGGGTGAAAATGCAAACGCCGCGAGGGACAAGAGACCTCTTCGGTGAGGAACTCGCAGGCATTCGCCACGTTATACGTAAGATGGAGGGAATTTTCAAGCGCCACGGCTATAATGAAATCGAGACGCCGATGTTTGAGCACCTCGAACTCTTCACAAAAAAGAGCGGCTCGAACGTGGTGAACCAGCTCTACGCTTTCAAGGACAAGGCCTCCCGTGACTTGGTGCTTCGACCTGAGCTCACGACTCCAGTCATGCGTTTCTGCATTCAGAAGCTGAGGTCAAGCCCGAAGCCGGTAAAGCTCTTCTACTTCGGTAGCTGCTTCCGTTATGAGGAGCCGCAGTCGAAGAGATGGAGGCAGTTTCTGCAGTCGGGAGTGGAGATGATAGGTACTGCAAACCCCGCCGCGGATGCCGAGGTTGCGTCTTTGGCGAACGTCGTCTTGCGCGAACTCGGCTTCAAGGACTATGGGATTCAGATAGGCCACATACGTATGCTCCGTGAACTGCTCGCGCACGCAGGCGTGAAGGGGGACGCCCAGGACTCGATTCTCAGGGCCATAGACTCCAAGGAGGAAAAGCGCATCAGCGACGAGATCAAGCTTGCGGGGATAAAGTCCTCTGATGAAAAGCTACTGCGCAGTCTGTTGTCACTGAAGGGCGATATCTCGGTCCTTGACAAGGCCGGCGCGATGCTCAATGGAGTTCCTCGGGCCGCGGCAGCTATGAAGAACCTTCAGGATATTTTAAGGTATTTCGGCCCGCTGGGTGTCGATAATTTCTCAATAGATCTGGGCATAGCCCGCGGGCTCGATTACTACACGGATTTTGTTTTCGAGATATACGTCGGCGGCGTTCAAGTTGCAGGAGGAGGCCGTTACGACGGTCTTGTGGAGCAGCTGGGAGGTGAGCCAACGCCGGGCGTTGGAGTTGCGTTCGGCGTGGATCGGATAGCTCAGACCATGCTGAGCCGTGGCATGGTATCGTTTAAAGACCATTTGGATTGCCTCGTCCTCCCCGTGGATGAGAAGGTCCGCGAAGAGGCGATGAAAGTCGTCACCGAGCTTCGCCGAGCCGGTCTGTCCGCAGATACGGATTTTATGGGTAGGGGCCTTAGCAAAGCGATGCAATATGCCAACGCGCTGAAGGTCAAACGCGTGGTCGTAGTTGGCGCGAAGGAATTGGAGAAGGGACAGGTTGTTCTGCGGGACATGGCAACGGGCAAACAGGAACAGGTAGATCGCGAAGAGCTCCCCAAGATACTAAAATCTATATCCTAACCTCTCAAACATTTTCTTCATCACGAGCGAGTCCTGCTCGAGCACCGGCGACTCAGAGATGATTGTTATGTCCAAGTTCCGTTTGATGATTTCCTCCACCAAGGGCTCGACCGGCGGCTCGTTGAAGGAGATCGGGAGATGGCGTCGCTCGTTCCCAGTGCCTGATACTTTCGCGGGTGTCCACTCCATGCTCGTGAAGTGGGAGTGCAAATGTTTCGAGTTAAGTGGCTTTAGTTTTTCGAATATCTCGGCGTAGTCAATCTTTCCAGCCGCTCTCGCCCACAAGTGGGCGAAGTCTACGACGGGTTCGCAGCCGCGGACTTCCTTGCTAAGCCTCACGAGTTCATCCAGCGTCCCGAAGGCGCTGACCTTTCCCGTCGTCTCGTGGCCGAGGATAACCCCCTTTATTCCCATCGACTTCATCCGGTCAAGCATGTCCAAGTCTGCCTCCTTCACCATATTGTAAGCCGCTTCCGGGGTCAGCGAGCCGTAGAAACCAGGATGAAAGACCGCAACGTGTGCGCCCATGTGGTGGGAGCGCTCGACCGAGTCGAGGATGCGCTTCTTCGACGCCTCTAGCTTGGTCTTGTCGGTGGAGCACAGGTTGATGAAGTACGGGCAGTGGACGGAAAGTTCGATTTTGAGCTCCCTGGCGAGCTTGCCCACCTCGACCGCCTTCTCGTTTTTCATCGCAACTCCGCGCACGAACTCAATTTCCATCGAATTTAGCCCTAGCTCAGCCACTCGCATGAGACCGCTCAGAGTGCTGCTGTCCTTACTGGTTATTGGCACGCCCGCAGGGCCCAGGTAAATCATGCTCTCCAAAACCCTTATTGCGACAGACAAAAAATCTTCCGCTGGAGGAGTTGACATGTTGAGCAGGATTCGCGACAGGGCGAAGGACTGGATAAGACCTTTTGCGGAGATGTTTGCGAGAACAGGAATAACTCCAAACGCTCTCACGATGGTAGGGCTGGTTTTCGGAGTTATCGCCGCTTTCCTCTTTGCGTTTGGTGAGCAGCTTCTTGCCGGTGTCGTTCTCTTGGCAGCTGGATTTTTTGATGTGATTGACGGTGCCGTGGCCAAGTTGCTACACAGAGAAACAGCATTCGGCGGAGTGCTCGACTCGGTCGTCGACCGCTACGTGGACTTCCTGCTTTACGCCGGGATAATTTATGCTTTCATCGTCGGCGCAATAGCGGAGCCCGGCCTGTTTCTGGGTTGGGGATGGTTGTGGGGGCTTTTAGCGATATCTGGTAGCTTCATGGTCAGTTACATAAGGGCCCGCGCCGAATCGGCAGGATCAGGAAAACTGGACGTCGGGATTGCAGAGAGGGCCGAGCGGCTGATTATATTGGCATTGGGGGCGCTGCTCGGCTACACGGCGTACGCAGTAGTGATAATCGTCGTCATTACGCACATAACTGTGATACAGAGGATGGTCGTGGCCAAGCGAAGACTGTATTAAGCGGAAAGTTTTGCGCACGTTTCATTGAAGTACTTTATGGCCTCGCCCAGGAGGTCCTCGCCCTTTTTGGTTATCTTGTAGTACTTCCTGGCCGGCTTGCCCCGTTGTTCTTTCCATGACATAGTGACGTACCCACCCCTCTTGAGGCTGTAGAGGACCATATAAGCTGTCACCGTTGGCGGCTTCCATCCAAACTGCTTTTGCGTCTCCTGGCGGAGTTCGTAACCGTACATCGGTCGGTTCTTAAGCAGCTTCAGGAAGTAGGGCCAGATCATTTCGGCTGTTGTCTTCTTTTTTATCCTTGCCATGGCCATAGAAAATCCTATTTTACCTTGTCCACAAGCCTTAAATAGTTAATTTTTAGATATATTTCATAATAGGATAGTTTCAGAATCGGAGATATGACAGATGTTGAAAGTAGCAATAGTTGGGGTTGGCAACTGTGCGTCTTCTCTCGTGCAGGGTGTTGAGTACTACAAGGACGCCAAGGGGGGTCAGTTCGTGCCCGGACTCATGCACGTCAACTTCGGGGGCTACCACATTAGGGACATAAAGTTCGTGGCCGCGTTCGATGTGGACGCGAACAAGGTCGGCAGGAACATCTCGGATGCCGTCTTCGCTCCGCCAAACTGCACGGCGAAGTTTTGCAAGGTCCCTGAGATAGGCGTGGAGGTTATGAAGGGACCGGTATCGGACGGCCTCGGCAAGTATCTCAAGCCGGTCATCCCAGTGGATTCAACGCAAAAGCCGGTCGACGTCGCGGATGTGCTGAAGGAGACAGGTGCAGACATCGTGGTCAGCTATCTGCCGGTTGGAAGTTACGAGGCCTCGCGGTTCTATGCTCAGCAGGCGATTGAGGCCGGATGCGGCTACATCAATTGCATCCCTGAGTTCATAGTCTCGGGCAAGGAGTGGGGCGAGCGATTCAAGAAAGCCGGACTGCCATGCGCAGGCGACGACATAAAGTCGCAGGTCGGGGCGACGATTCTACACAGGATGCTGGCCAGACTTCTGATAGACCGCGGCGTCAAAATGGAGGAGAGCTACCAGCTGAACATCGGTGGTAACACGGACTTTTTGAACATGCGCGAGGAAGAGCGCTTGAGCTCCAAGCGGGTGAGCAAGACAGAAGCGGTCCAGAGTCAGGTTCCATACGAGGTCCCGCTCAGGATTGGCCCGAGCGATTACGTTCCATTTCTAAAAGACAACAAGGTTTGCTACATCTACATGCGCGGCCGCAAATTCGGCGACATCCCGCTGACCATTGACGTGAAGCTCTCAGTGGAGGACTCGCCTAATTCAGCAGGCGTAGTCATAGACGCCCTGAGGGCGGTGAAGCTGGCCCTCGACCGCGGCATCTCAGGACCCTTAGTCGGGGCTTCAGCTTACTTCTTCAAGCACCCACCGACCCAGCTACACGATGACGATGCTAAACAAGCTGTAGAGGACTTTATAGCGGGAAAGAGGGACAACTAGATGCCGTTCGATATCATCGTAATCGGGCACGTGGCTATCGACGTCAACGTGCTTCCATGGGGCATCATAGAGAACGCCTTGGGCGGGGCGCCTACTTATTCCGGCCTGCAGTTTGCGGCACTGAAGCAGAGAGTCGGGATAGTCTCGAAGGTGGGCGTTGACTTCCCTGAAAAGTTCCCGCCGATTTATGGTAAACTTGGCTTGGACACAGAGGGTATTTTTGTTGCCGGCGAATACACGACAACCTTCGAGAACACCTACGACGAGGAAGGGAACAGGACTCAGGTTTGCAAGCACATCGCGCCGAAGATCTCTCCTGATGACATCCCGAACGACTATTTCGACGCCAAGGCTTTCTACGTCTCACCGATCGCGAACGAAATCACTCCGGAAGTTTTGAAGTCAATCAAGAGAAAATCCAACCTCGTCATGTTCGATCCTCAGGGCGTACTGCGCGTGGTTGGCGCCGATGGCCGGGTCGAAGTCAAGGCTAGGGATTTATCTGAGTTCCTCGGACACGTTGATATGGTGAAGCTTGGTAGGGAGGAGGCTCGCGTCCTTGGGGGGGACGTGGAAAAAGGACTTAGAAGCATTAGGGACATGGGTCCCGAGGTCGTGATTTTTACGAAAGGCGGCGAGCAGACCATCGTGCTAAGCGACGAGGGGCAGATAAAGATCAACCCCCTCAAGGTCGAGGCGAGGGACATGACTGGCGCAGGAGATGTCTTCGGGGCGTCTTTCCTCACGAGGTACCTGGCGACAAGGGACGTTTTGAGTTCTGTCAGGTTTGCAGTGGCAGCGGCCGGCCTGAAGATAAGGTACAAAGGCCCAACCGGATTTCCGTCAGAGCAGGAAGTCTTGGAAGCCGTCCAGGGTTTGGTTTAGTCGACAAATTGTAGAAATATATATGTTCATTTACAAAAAGAGATTTCAGTAAGTTTTTGCCACGAGTGCGTTAATCTTTGCCGGTTTCGAACAGACTGGGCAAGTCGTAGATGTTGGTGGAGTGCTGGTGACTTCTTCCCCGAGCATCTCGCCGCCGGTCTCCTCCACGATCCCCTTGCCGCATGATTCTTGGCCGCACCAGGGCAGTCGCACGATTCCACCATGTTTTTTCAACGTTTCTTTCGCTTCGCCCGTGTTTGCCACGTCCCTAACGGAGTCTCGTAAAGTCTTCGAGGCTCGCTCTCGCAGGTTACCTGTGATCTGGTCAAGTACTGATTTCACCTTCGTCTTGATGGATTTTCTCGGAATGGCCAGCTTCTCGCCGGTGTCGCGGCGGACAGCGGTCACCTGTTCCTTCTCCACGTCTTTCGGCCCTATTTCGATCCTGAGCGGCACTCCTCTACGCTCCCAGTAGTAGAACTTGTTGCCTGGGCGGATGTCTCGGTCGTCGACGTGGGTTCTCAGGCCAGCGGCAGCGAGCTCTTCCTTCAGATCCGAGGCCATCTTCTCAACCGGTGCTTCTTTCTCCTTGTACGGGATTGGGACGATGACGGCCTGAATCGGCGCGACATCCGGCGGCAGGCAGAGTCCGCTGTCATCTCCATGTATCATAATCGCTGCGGCTACCGAGCGCTCGGATATGCCGTAGCATGTTTGGTAGACGTGGTGGTGCTTGCCATCGGCGTCTTCATACTTTAGCCCGTATACCTTAGCGAAGTTTTGGCCGAGGTTGTGGACGGTTCCTATCTGCAGGGCCTTCCCATCCGGCGTGAGGGCGTCGAACGCTATCGAGTAGTGGGCGCCGGCGAAGGTGTCCCATGGCGGGCGCTTGCTGACGACGCATGGGACGCCCAGCTCGTCGTAGAATTTTTTGTATATGCCGACAGCCTCATTCACCTGTGTTTCGGCCTCCTCCTGTGTGGCGTGGGCGGTGTGGGCCTCTTTGAACGCGGTGACCTCCCGCAGCCTGATCATGGGCTTGGTCATCTTGGTCTCGTAGCGGAAGATGTTGACGACCTGATAAACTTTGATAGGGAGGTCGGCGTGGGTACGAATCCAGAGTGCGAACATCGGGTACATCGACGTCTCCGACGTCGGGCGCAGCGCGAGTTTCACGTCCAGCTTTTCATGGCCGCCGTGCGTGACCCAGTAGACCTGTCCACCGAAGCCCTTGATGTGATCGGCCTCTTTCTGGAACAGTGTTTCGGGTATTAGTAGGGGGAACTGTACCTCCTGGTGGCCGGTGGCTTCGTGCAGTCCCCTGAGTATCGAGAAGACGCGGTTGCGGAGCTTCATCCCGTAAGGCAGCCAGACGTACAGGCCCTTCACGGGGTAGCGTGTGTCCATGACGTCGGCGTCCTGAAGTATGTCGCCGAACCATCCGCTGAAATCATGCTGCCAGCGCTCCCTTTTCACCACTCCATCACCTTGCGATAATCGCCCTCGAAGATTTAAGTAATTATTGAAGCGATGGCCCCATTTTAGAAATTGTAGCTTAATCAATTTGGCATTGTAGGTGTGATGAAAAGACGGTACAATGTCATGACTTAGGAAAACGGTGGAGGATATCAGAATTAATAGATGTGCGCCTGATTAGCAGTTGGTGGAGAATTTTGGGCAAAGTGATCGTAAGGGAAGTGAGCAAGAGCTTTGGCGAGAAGGGCAAGCAGACGCCGGCGCTGGACGGGGTGAACCTTGAGTTCACGGATTCGGAGTTCTTGGGCATCTTGGGTCCTAACGCCTGTGGCAAGTCGACCCTGCTCAGGATAATAGCTGGCGTGGAGGAGCCGACTAGCGGTTCCGTGGAGTTCATAGGCTTCAGCACGCCACGTCCGGTCACGCCCCTGATATTTCAGAGCAACACCTTGTTACCCTGGAGAGTTTTGGAAAGAAACGTCGGTTTGGTGCCGGAGCTTAGAAATAAACCGATGTCGCTTCGGGAGCGAGTCACAAAATATTTCATCGGTAGAACCCGTTTGAAGGGTTTAGAGCCAAAGTACCCTTCAGAGCTGTCCGGCGGGTATAAGAGGCTGACTGAGATCGCTAGAGCGCTGGCAGCTGAAGAGAAGATGCTGCTGATGGATGAACCCTTCCGCTCGCTTGATGCGCTGACACGGAGCCTGATGCAAGAAGAGGTGCTGAGAGTAAAGGATGAGACGAAGAAGGGCATCGTGTTCGTAACTCATGACATAAAGGAAGCGGTACTTCTCTGCGACAGGGTTGCGGTTATGACGGCAAGGCCGGGCAGGATAAAAGGCATAGTGAAGGTGTACGTGCCCAAACCCAGGAGCTTGGGCTCCATGACTCATCCGAATTTTTCTCGCGCGGCAAAGAAGATCTGGGGAATGCTGCGGGAAGAGGCCGAGAAATCGTTTGCTGAAGTAAGCGAAGATGAGAGGGGAAAGAATTTAAAAAATTATTAATCAAGCACGCCATCCTCTCAGAAAATGAGTCGATGGGTTCTTTCCTATATCGAGGAGAATAATATCAGGGGCATGGTCCTTGAGGGTCCTTTTTGTATGTGTGGGTAATTCTGGCCGCATCCAGATGGCGGAGGCCTTTTTCAACCAGATATCCAAGACCGCGAAAGCAAGCAGTGCCGGGACAAAACCAGCAACGAGCGTGAATCCGCTCGTGATTCAGGTGATGAGAGAAGTTGGAATTGACATAATCAAGGCCAAGCCCAAAATGTTGACCCTTGAGATGCTCGACGCAGCAGACAGGATAATCACCATGGGCTGCGAGGCCGGCGATGTCTGTCCCAGCGCAATCGTTGAAACAGAAGACTGGAAGATGGAGGATCCCAGAGACAAACCTGTTGAAAAAATTAGGGAAATCAGAAACATAATCAGGGAAAAGGTAATGAAATTGGTGAGCGACATGGAGAGCAATGAGTGAGATTCACGAATAAATGAATTTCGCTCCATCAAGACCTTTTTCCACTCCAATTTTAGCCAAAGGATAGCTCCGTTTAATGCCTATTTGCGTTGGCGCCTCTGAATTCACGATCTGCAGTATTTGGGGCAAAATATATTTTATGTAGCTTCAGAAGAATAACGCAGGTAAAGGTATGGTAACTAATCTTTTCGAGGCCGCCGCGATCTTGTCTTGCGCGGTTGCTATGGCACACAGCTACAAGAGCGTGAGACTAAAACGGACGCTCGTACTTTTCGGCCTGCCCTTCCTCGCAGGTTGGGTGATGGAGGCTATTTACATGTGGTCGTTGCGCGGGTTCTTCTACCCAGCCGGGAGCTACGCTCTCTGGCTTCCGGGCGGATTTCCCCTCGCGATCGCTTGCGGGTGGGCTCTGGCCGTGTACGTGGGTTTCTCGGTCATGCGGAGATTTCGATCCTTCAAGCTCGGTGTGCTAGCCGGGGCAGGAATCGATGCGGTGCTAGAGCCCCTCGCCCTCTACTTCAACCTCTGGATCTGGACGACCTCGAACCCGCTGCAACAGATAACCTACTTCGAGGCACCCTTGATAAACGCCTTGGTTTGGCCGCTGTTTGTCTCGGTCATGCTTTTCGCATTCAGGAGGCCGGGAAGGTTCAAGCCATTGGGAAACGAGTGGATGCTCCGACCGGCCGCCGCCGACCAAGCGGCGAAAGTCGCGTGGCCATCTTGAACCGTTCCTCTGCCCATTTCCTTCCTAAAAGTTTGGCGAGCTGCTGGAGAATGATTTATTTTATGTCGGAATTAACATTTGATAGTGGAGGAGGTTAAAGATGACTTACAAGCCAAAGTCCTTCAGAGAAAAACTTGCTGACAACAAAAATTTTCCAAAAGTCGTAAAGATAGACGAGAAAATGAGCAAGAGATGGGGGACTGGGACGGTTGTCATTCCTGCACCTAAAGAAGTAGATGCGATAATGAAGCGAGTTCCCAAAGGAAAGTTAATCACGATAAACCAGATCCGTGAGAAAGTGGCGAGGAAGCACGGCGCCACCATCGGGTGTCCTATTTGCTGCGGTATATTCGCCAGAATAGCCGCCGGTGCTGCGGATGAAAAGGCCAAAGAGAGCAAAAAAAGCACCACGCCGTATTGGAGGACTTTGAAAGAAAGAGGTGAGATCAACCCGAAATATCCTGGTGGGATAAGTGGGCAGAAAAAATTGTTGGAAAACGAAGGACATGGCGTGATCCAAAAGGGAAAAAGGTACTACGTCATGGATTTTAAAAAATATTTGGTGAAGACATAGCATCCACAGATATCGTTACAATCTTCACAAAAAATTTAGCCCACGACACAACTCAATATAGCCAAGTAAAAATTGGTTAAGTCCAATTAATTTCTTATTCTTGTCGATAACTGGGATTCTTCTTGACTGTTTTCATCAGCCTCACGACACCCATAATCGTCGCGTAATGATTTCCATCTCAAACTTGTTTAAACTTGGCTAAAAAAGAAGTTTTAGATATGAATTAGAATAAGATATATGTTATGAGACTCTAACCCATACGGTATTCGATCATGTTGTGAAGGGTGGAAATTGAGGTCATGGACAATGGCATACCGGAGAAAGAAAAAAGAAATCAAGCCCCACATTATTTTAGGGGATCGCGGCGAGTCAGAAGAACACCTTGCGTTGAGGAAGAAATATACTTCATTAACTTGGAAAAATGCTGAGGAGAAGAGAAAAATATTGAAGAAATTGGGAGAGACCGAATAAAAGATTTTTTTGAAAATCCCTCAGTCAGCCTCTATCGCTTTTTATAGTACTCGATGAAACTTTTCAAGGAACGATTGTAAGTTCGCTCTATCTCCGGCGGGAAGAGACAGGCCGGCAGCTCCTTCATTTCCCAGTGGTGCTTGATGCATTCGCAGCATATGCCTCGCCTCGGGCAGGATTCGTATGTGCAATTGCAACTCGCTTTGTTACCCTCCAACGCGCAGATTCGTTTGCTCATGGCCCTCACAAGAAATATTTTCCATAGGTTAAAAACCTTATATCGCAGACCCATCACAAAACTTAAATTTTTGAGAGTCGAAAAGTTACTATGCGCTTGTTTGGCGTCACTTGCACAGTCGGGACTGGCGAAAGCGAGGTAAAGGGAAAGACGGTCGGCGAGATTATTGAGAACCTCTGTATTCTGAAGGGTTCGGAATTCAAAAAATCCATCTACAAAAAGGGCACACGTAAGATTTCCAATCAATACATCATACTCGTCAACAGTGAAATGGTCGATATCAAGAGCGGATTGGACAGGAAGGTCAAAAAGGGCGACATGGTCTCGATAATGCCCGACATGGGCCCCTGCTGTTGAATTCTATGCAGAAAACCACGGCATAGCGCTCTTGGCTGCACCTACGAGATTTGGATCTGGGTAACAAGGTAAAATTTTATTTTTCCCAAATTATTCGCAGATTTATTCATAATGGGTCAGCGGTTCGTAGCCATTGGATTTCACCAGAACTGTGTCCTCCCAACGCGCCCCACCGACCTTAGGGACGTAGATGCCAGGCTCGACCGTGATGACCATGTCCTTGCGCAAGATATCCTCGGAAGACGGAGCTAGGCTTGGAGCCTCGTGAATTTCCAACCCCACGCCGTGTCCTGATCCGTGGTTGAAGAACTTTGAGTATCCAGCTCGCGCAATAAAATTTCGAGCAGCAGCGTCCACGGCTTTAGCTTGAACTCCATCCTTGACCTTAGCGAGGGCCGCTTCCTGTGCTCGCCTCACTATCTGAAGGACCCTCGACTGTTTGGGCGTAGGTGAGAGCCCGAAAGTTCGCGTCATGTCGGAAGCGTAGCCCTTGAAGGTCGCGCCCAGATCCACCACTATAAGTTCTCCGCGCCTCAATTTCTTGCGAGACGCAGACGAGTGCGGAAGCCAAGAGTTACCGCCTGACGCCACGATGATTTGAAATGGCGTGCCCTCCGATTCAGCTCTTCGCATTTTATATTCGACTTCCGCAGCTATCTCAAGCTCAGTCATGCCCACCTGGATTAATTCCGCGGCGCGGTTCATCCCCAACACAGCCATCTCGGCAGACTTTCGAAGTAGGACGAGCTCCTTAGCGGATTTTATCTTCCGTAGGTCTTGTGTTATCTCAGGCACCGCTCTGTAACTAGCCGCGTGTGCATTCCGAACTTTCCTGATAAAATTTTTCTCAGCTTTATCGTAACCAATGGAACGAGCGTCAAGAATATCAAGAACTTCGGTAACGAGCTGCCAGAGTTCGAGGAAGAAAACACGTTCCCCGCGCTGCAGCGGCGCTTTCCAGCTCGAGAAAGCCCTTATGTCTTTTATCCAGCTCTCCCGTTTCGCCCGTTCAAGCTCAAGCCTGCTGCATATGAGTATGGGTTCTCCATCTCGCGGGACAATCACGGCCTTTCCGGAGTCTGTGTCAGCCAGGTACCGTGTGTTTTGAAGTGAAAGGAAAACGTCGAGCCCTCGTTTGTCAAGCTCCCCTTTAATCGTTTTTATTTTCTCCACACTGAACCCACCACAGCTTGGGGTGCCGAATAAAAATATGCGACGGTTGTCCTCAAAAAGCTTTGATATTTATTTAACGCGATAATCTTTATTAGGGATGTGGTTGAAAACGGCGTTAATCATTATTGATATGATAAAGGATTTCGTGACAGGAAAACTTGGTTTCACAGGGGCTGTGGAAATAGTGCCAAACATCCAGCGCCTTCTCGCCGCGGCTAGGGCCAGCCGTGTTCCAGTGGTCTATGTTTGTGATTCACATTCGTTTGATGACCCCGAGATTCGCGTCTGGGGAAAGCACGCTATGGCAGGCACCGAAGGCTCTCAGGTGATATCCGATCTTGGGCCGAAGAAGGGCGAGCCGGTGGTCAAAAAGAAGACCTACACTATTTTTTACGGTGTCGAACCAAAGGGCCTTCTCAAGAAGTCGGGTGTAAAGGAGCTCGTGCTGACAGGGGTGGTGACCGATATCTGTATACAGAATTCCGCGGCTGGGGCTTTCTTCAACGGTTACCGTGTAGTGGTGCCCGAAGACTGCGTGGCGTCTCCCGACGAGAAGGCCAACAAGTATTCCCTAGACTATATGAAAAGAGTCTACGGTGCGAAAATAACAAATTCAAGGGAGATAATAAGGAGTTGGAAAAAATGAGAATTTTCAACGTTGCTTCGGACGAGGAAATCAAGAGCGGGGGCACCACTGACATTTACTTCGTAAGGACAAAGAAGGTCCTGAGGGCAAAGGGCTTGGAAAAGGCCAAAGTTGTGGCAGAGGTCACGATCAACGGTCTCCCGGAGAACTGGCCGTGGGGAGTCCTCTGCGGTCTAGATGAGTTGGCCAAGCTTTTCGAGGGATGCCCTGTTAATGTGTATGCCATGCCGGAGGGGACAATTTTCCGAACGCAAGACCACTACGGGAATAAAATCCCGGTGGCTGCCATAGATGGCCCGTATGTAGAATTCTGCGAGCTCGAAACACCGCTCTTGGGCTTTATCTGCCAAGCATCAGGGATTGCGACGATGGCCGCAAGGTTGAGGAAGCTGGCGTGGAATAAGTTGCTTGTCGCATTCGGCATAAGGCGTGCGCACCCGGCAATTTCCGTGATGATAGACAGGGCTTCCTACATAGGCGGCTTCGACGGCGTCTCCAGCCTTTCCGGAGCGAAGAAGATAGGAAAGGAGCCGATTGGCACGATGCCGCACGCGCTGATGGTGATATTCGGTGATCAGGTTAAGGCTTGGAAGGCTTTTGACGAGGTGATACCGCTCGACGTGAACAGAGTAGCACTAGTGGACACCTACTTCGACGAGAAGGCCGAGTCGATAATGGCGTCTGATGCCTTGGGTAAAAACCTCTGGGGAGTTAGACTGGACACTCCCGGCTCCAGGAGGGGGAACTTTGCGGAGATAATCCGGGAGGTCAGGTGGGAGCTTGACATCCGAGGGCACAAGCACGTGAAGATAATCGTCTCCGGGGGGATAAATGACAAGAGCATAGCTGGGCTCGTCAAGGCAGGGGTCGACGGATTTGGTATAGGAACTGCTTTGAGCAATGCTCCAACTATAGATTTCGCGATGGACATAGTCGAGATGAATGGCAAGCCTGTGGCTAAGAGGGGTAAGCTCGGCGGACGAAAACAGGTCTGGAGATGTCAACGTTGTTTGGCGGACGTAGTCCTGCCAGCGAAAACACCCGCCCCCAAGTGTCCGGCCTGTGGCGGGAAGACGTCAGCGCTGCTCGTCCCGTTGATAAAAGGCGGAAAAATCGCCTCAAGACCGGCATCGGTAGATAAGATAAGGGCTTATGTCTTGGCGCAGCTAAAGAAGATTCCAGCGGTGAACTAAATGGGAAAACAGGAGTATTCGAGAAAGCAGCTTCCGAAGGCGAAAAGGATAGTCGTGAAGATAGGCACGAACAGCATCACGGATGAGAATTCCAGACTCGACCCTGAGAAGGTCGGGAAGTTCGTGTCTGACGTGATGAGCCTGCGTACGCGTGGAAAGGAAGTGATAGTAGTCTCGTCTGGGGCGATAGGGGCTGGCGTTGGGCACCTGAACCTCGATTGCAGGCCGAAAGAGATCTCCGCGCTTCAGGCTACCGCCGCGGTCGGTCAGAGCACGCTGATGCAAGTCTATTCGAGGTACTTCGGCGAGTACCAACAGCCGGTTGCTCAGATCCTGCTGACGGCTGAGGACTTTAGAGATCCCAAGCGTTACAAGAACTTCAAGGACATGCTTTCGACCCTAATGAGGTGGAGAGTGGTCCCGATAGTCAACGAGAACGACAGCGTCGCTTCGGAGGAGATAAAAGTGGGCGACAACGACATCCTTTCGGCTCATGTTTCAATAGGTGCAGGCGCAGACCTACTCGTGATATTATCTGATGTTGAAGGTCTTTACGTGGGGTATGCGAAAAAGGGCAATCGCGGCAAGCTCATCAAAACTGTTAAGAGGACGACCGATGTGGAGCGTCACGTTAGCAAATCCTCGCGCGGCTTCGGAGGAATGTGCTCTAAAATCGAGGCTGCCAAGATGGTGACTGAGAAGGGAATACCGACAGTGGTAGCGGGCAGCAGTGAGGGGAGGGTCCTCGACCGCATAATCGAAGGCAAGGAAATCGGGACACTTTTTCTGCCGGAGAGGAAAAAATGAGTGAGGTCGTTCAAAAGGTCTTGGCTGCCAGAAAAGCGGCGCTCAAGCTCGCCAACGTAAAGACTGAAGTCAAGAACTCTGCGCTTTTGAGAATAGCTTCGGCAATATCAAAAAATAGTAAGGTGCTGCTGGCGGCCAATTCCAAGGATTTGAAGGTCGCCGAGGGACTGTTGGAGAAGGGTAAGATATCAAACGCTTTTTTCCAGAGGCTCAAGTTGACCGACGACAAGCTCCGCAACATCTCGGAGATGATAAGGAGCGTCACGAAGCTTGAGGACCCTGTCGGCAAGACGCTCTACGCCGTGGAACTTGACGGGGGATTGGATCTTTACAAGGTTTCCTGTCCGATTGGGGCCATAGGTGCGATATTCGAGGCCAGGCCAGATGTCCTGCCGCAGATATCTGCACTATGCCTGAAGTCGGGCAATGCGGTGATTCTAAAAGGCGGAAAGGAAGCGAAGTTTTCGAACGAGGCCTTTTTTGAGATAATCCGCAGGACAAGTGAGGGAGCCGGTATCCCTGTCGGCTGGATACAGCTCATCGAGGCGAGGAGGGAAGTCAAGGAGCTCCTGAAGATGGATGACTCGATTGACCTGCTCGTCCCGCGCGGGAGCAATGAGTTCGTGAGGTACATACAGGCGAACACGAACATCCCGGTTCTGGGCCACGCCGAGGGGTTGTGCCACATATATGTCGACGTCGAAGCTGACATCCCGAAGGCGGTGAAGATATGCCACGACGCAAAGGTCCAATATCCGGCGGTATGCAACGCGGTGGAGACAATACTCGTGCACAAAGCCATCGCGGAACAGTTCTTGGAGCCAATGGGCGAACGCTATCAGATGGCCGGTGTGGAGGTCAGGGGTGACTTAAGGACGAGGAAGGTCCTGCCTTGGGCTAAACGCGCCACCGAGAAGGACTGGCGCACCGAATACTTGGACCTAATAATATCGATAAAGGTGGTCGGCAGCATTCAGGAGGCAATAGACCACATAAACACTTACGGGTCGAAGCACACGGACACGATAATAACTGAAGACAGAAAGGCCGCCCTTCACTTTTTATCGGAAGTGGATTCGTCAAGCGTCATGCTAAATACTTCCACAAGATTCAGTGACGGGTACAGATACGGCCTCGGGGCGGAGGTCGGCATCTCGACTGGGAAGGTGCACGCTCGCGGACCGGTCGGACTTGAGGGTCTGACTACCGCAAAGTACTACTTGCTCGGAGATGGGCACATCGTGACAGATTATCTGGGCCCGAAGGCTAAGCCTTTTACACACCGCCAGTTGAAAAAGAGATGGCTCGATGTAAGGCGAGCGCTGTAAAAATGGTGGTAACTTGAAATTCAGGAAAGTAGTCGTCGGTGGAACATTCGACTATCTGCACAACGGGCACATCGCCATAATCTCGAAGGCGTACGAGGCGGGTGAGCGCGTCTCTCTGGGGATATGTTCGGACGAGATGCAGCAATTACTGATGAAGGACTCGGCGGGCATCCAGCCGATTGCGATCAGAATGTGGAGACTTTTGAACGAATTGCAAAACAGGGGTTGGCTGGGCAGAACAGAGATAAATATAATATCGGACCCGTTTGGCACGGCGGTGACTGACAGAGGGATTGACGCGATAGTCGTCAGCCCGGAGACTAGAGCGCGTGCTGAGGAGATAAACAAGGTCAGGGTTTCTAAAGGATTCAATGCTCTGGAGATTGTGGAGGTTCCGTTTGTGCTCGCGGAGGACGGAAAGCCCCTATCATCGATAAAAATCCGCTACGGCGAGACCAACCTGCACGGCAAAAAGCTGAATCATTCGAGGATACAATAGCTGTTAAGACCTAGATTTAAATTGCGGACAGAATAAAGTTTAAGCGCGAGCGAATCGTGTTTTAAGGTGAACTCATGCATCCATCAAAAGATATCCAAGGCACGAGGGGCGCTGAGCTGGAAGGCCGGAAGATCGTTCTGTGCATCACGGGCAGTGTTGCCGCCGTAAAGTGCCCAGAGCTCGCTAGAGAGCTAATGCGCCACGGGGCCGAGGTGCGCGTATGCATGTCCCAGCGCGCGATGGAGCTCATAACACCTGATTTGATGCAATGGGCAACAGGGAACGATGTGGTGATTAAACTCACGGGCAAGATTGAACACGTGGAGTTGGCGGGCTGGGCTGACTTAGTTTTAGTTGCTCCTGCGACCGCGAACACAATCAGCAAGGTAGCTTGGGCGGTGGACGACACTCCGGTGACTTCGGTGGTTTCGGTCGCTCTTGGTTTGAAAAAACCAGTAGTCATAGTACCGGCAATGCATGGCTCTATGTTTGATCACAAACTTTTCCAGGAAAATCTGGACAGGCTCCGCTCGGGAAGAGTGCATATTCTCGGGCCGAGGGTTGAGGAGGGAAAGGCGAAGATAGCGCATATCGAGGAAGTCTTGCAGTTTGTTACGGAAATATTGGGACCTCGCGATATGACAGGCATGCGGGTTCTGGTTACGGCAGGTCCGACAGTAGAGCCGATAGACCCGATTAAGATTATCACTAACAAGAGTTCAGGGAAAATGGGATTGGCCGTGGCACGGGCTGCGGCTTCGAAGGGGGCTGAAGTAGTCTTGATTTATGGCCCCGGCACCGAGGTGCCCCCTTCCAACTTAAAAACCGTGCGCGTTCAGACGACAAAAGAGATGCGAGAAGCTTTCGTGAGTGAGCTGAAATCACGACCGGACATCATAGTGTCGGCCGCGGCCCCGCAGGACTTCGTCGTGGAGCGACCATCGGGGCAGAAGCTGAGGCACACGGAGCCACTGGCGCTCAAACTGGTTCCCGCCCCACGAGTGCTCTCGGGTGTGCGGGAGCTGGCGCAGAATGCATTTGTCGTGGGGTTCAAGGCAGAGCACGGTGTGGATGATGAGGAGCTCAAGAGGGCTGCAAAGTCAAAGCTCGACGAGGGGCTTGACATGGTGGTCGCCAACGATGTGGGTAGGCCCGGGGCAGGGTTTGGCACGGATACAAATGAGGTTCTAATCTTGACAAAATCCAGCTCTAAGATTATGCGCGCTACAAAGGCAGAGATTGCGAGGGCAATCTTGGATGTGGCAGTGGCAAGCCTCCGCTGAAATCTTAGCAGGTGATCTCGCTGGCTGTTTTAAAGGCTTTGAAATCAAAAGGCCCGCCGTTTAGCGCATCGGTCTTTGTCCCAGCCCACATCTCCGGATTTTTCCAACCTTGTGATGCCGACACCCCGGAGCGAACAGGTTCACGGAACTGCGGCCCATGTTTGGACCTTGGAGTTTTGACCGAGGTTAAGGTTGAGAAATCCGACCGAGAAAGCACAAAAGTGTTGATAGATGGGAAGCGTGTGCCTGGGGCCAAGACGACCTTGGCGGTAGTGAAACAAATACTGAGTATGGCGCGCGGGTCTTTCAAGGTGAAGGTTAACCATTTTTGTCAAGTACCGATCGGTGCGGGATATGGAGCGAGCGGGGCCGGAGCCCTTGGAACGGCGTTGGCCCTGTCAAAAGTGCTGGGGCTTCGCATGCCGCGGCAAAAGCTTGTCGCAGCAGCGCACGTGGCCGAAGTAATTTGCTACACGGGTCTTGGTGATGTTGGCGCGCAGGCGTTCGGGGGGCTCGTGATAGGGCTTGATCCTGGAGCGCCGCCCTACGGTAGGTGGAGTAGGATAAAATTACCCACCGGCGTTAAGGTGGTATGTGCCACCTTGGGGCCGATTGCGTCCAAGGATTTATTGAGCGACGCCGAGTTTAGGATACGCGCGAGCGGGCTCGGTAGAGCGGCCTTAGATGAAATCCTAGAGCAACCGGACCTTCCGAGGTTCGTTTCTACCTCCAAGGATTTCGCGAAAAAGCTCGGTCTTCTGGACGAAGAGCTTCGAGAACTTGTAGAGGCCGCGGAGAAGGCCGGGGCCATCGGTGCCAGCCAAGCTATGATAGGTCGCACGGTGTTCGCCTTTGTAGTTGATAAAAAAGTTAACGCCGTCAAGAAAGTTTTTCTAGAGGTGCTTGAACCATCTTCCGTCTTGGTAGCGAAGACTTACGATAAGCGAGCAAATTTTTCGGTTGAACTCCATGCAAAATAAAACTTGAATTTCACTTCAGCTTCTGTTTCAGGCAAATCTCTTTCTTCAACTTTCACTGCAGTTCTTTCAATTCGTTATTTAGCTCCATCAACATAAAATTTTGCATTAAAAAGTTTCGGCGCGCGATATAGTGTTTAATGGCAGCCTTGATTTTGGGTCTGGTTTTTCAGAAGGCCTCCCAATCGGTATCATTGCCATCGGCCTGACATCCGATGGGGCCTTGATTGCCTTAGTGACAGCGTTTTCTTCAAAAGCCCCGACCCAGCAAGTTCCGTAATCAAGTGCATACGCCGCAAGGTGGATGTTTTGCACGGCGGCGGCTGTATCCTGTAGGCAGTACAGGTCTTCTCCTCGCTTTCCGTAACGGCTCGCTGACCTTGATGGCTTGGCACAGACGACTATTACAACTGGAGCTTGAGCCAAGGAGCTCTGTCCGTGTGCGGCGTCTGTTAGCCTCTGCTTGATTTCCACATCCTTGACGATGACAAACTCCCAAGGCTGGCAATTCCCAGCGCTTGGTGCGGATATTCCTGCCCCCAAAATTTTTTTCAGGTCACCATCATCGACTGGTGTTGGCCTAAATTTGCGTATGCTCTTTCGTCCTCGTATGGCATCAAACACATCCATCCAATCGCCGATGTTATTTATAAAAGAAATACTAAAAGATTTCTGTGGTTCATTGATAGAATCGACTGAGCTGGACTGGATAGTTCAAAAAACGGCCGAGCTATTAGCCGACAAGGTCAAGGACGGTCCGTTGACTGACCGGGATATCAACCTGGCCTTTGAGATGTTTGCAAGGTCGAGGCTTGATAACCTAAGCTCCTCCTTTGAGACCGATCTCGAGCGTACGCAGGCCCGAGATTTCATAATGATGAAGCTAAACGATCGGGCCAAGCAGCTCAACGCTGAGCAGTGGAATAAGACTGAGTAATTTAAACGAAAAAATCGTAGTTCTAATCTTCAGCCTTCGAGGTCAGTTTTTAGTTCAAGGGCAATGCAAAATCAAGACCCTCACCTAATTGTGCACTTAGGGCTTGCGTTATGTTGCAAGGTAGTTTACTTTCCGAGGTGTTTGAATCACCACCAACCCAGCCTCCAATAAACAATCCTGAAAATTATCAAAGTAGCCATGCCAGCCACTAAAGGCCAAATGCTTAGCGAAGCCTTTTGGATGAGTCCTAGGCCGTACATTATTTCGAGAATTCCATAGGCGACTTGCATGGAGGTGAAGAATGAGAGCAAAAGCTTGGCGATGATGTCTTCGATGGTGGTCCAGAGTATGAAAAACACTACACCTGTTCCCAACCCGCCTGCGGAAAATATGAGAATGGTATCGATGAAGCCCTGAGATGGGGGTGTTATGTTAACGAATCCGTAAACATTGATAAACTCTATCGCATAGAAGACATCGGTACTGTAGCCGAGAGCTCGAGCAACGACTAAATGGAAGGTTTCATGGACGACCAGAGACAGACCTAAAAAAACTATGAAAAGTGCCATGCCCCTTTTTATATCGTCGGTCGCGCGCGCCTTTTTCTTTCTACGTTTCGGGACTATCGTCAGATTTAACCCCCACTTCAGATTGTTTGTTCAGACATTAATTAACCCCCAACGGTTGTAATAAATAATCAAAAAAGATCAGCCAAGAAATTGGCTCCCTGAACCGGCGTAGGTAGTGAAAATTTTCTCAAAAATTTATTAGATTAGCAACGGCTTACCGGTCCATATCAAGAATATGACCAAGAGGCAGACCACGGCGATTATTATCAGGCCGGCTCCCCATTTTCTGGCTTGGGCCTTCATACATATGTAGCCGAAGATGCTCGTAGCACCGATGGACAAAATTAGCACTGTTGTCAGCACGACTTGCGCAGCCGCTCTGATTAAGCCGCTTCCGAACACCAAGCCTATGAGGGGCAGTATTATGGCTAGGATTATGACTGCGCCTAAAAGAAATGACACCCGCATACTTTCACCAATGCTCTTTACATGTCATTCTTTTAAAAGTTAATGTAATAGCAGTTAGGGGTCCGTATGCCTAGATTGGCCGTCATAAACCAGGAGCTCTGCCAGCCCAAGAGGTGCTCGTTGGAGTGTCACCGTTACTGTCCGGGCGTCAGGATGGGCGACGAGACGATAGTAATCGACGAGCAGACCGGCAGGCCGGCGATATCGGAGCAGTTGTGTAGCGGTTGCGGGATATGTGTGCACAAGTGTCCCCTGAAAGCCATTTCAATTATCAACCTTCCAAAGGAGCTTGAGGGGCGCTGCATTTACCGCTACCAGCCAAACGGATTCGCTCTCTATGAGCTACCCATCCCCCGCGCGGGCAGCGTGACGGGTCTGGTCGGCCAGAACGGCGTCGGGAAAACAACGGCACTTCAGATACTGGCTGGTCGTCTGAAGCCGAACCTTGGGATGGAGGAAGTGACTCAAAAACGGTTGAACGAGTTCTTCAAGGGATCTGAGCTGCAGGCTCACTTCAAAAATATCGATAGTGTAAAGGTAGTCTACAAACCCCAATCCGTGAACGACTTGCCCAAGGCCGTAAAGGGAAAAGTCTTGGGGCTGCTTGAGAAGGTCGACGAGCGTGGCGTGACGAAGGAACTGATTCGCTCGCTCGAGCTGGAGGATTTCCTGAACAGGGACATTAAACTGTTGAGCGGCGGAGAGCTACAGCGTTTGGCCATAGCAGCAGCAGCTGTTCGCGAGGCCGACATCTACTACTTCGACGAACCTAGTTCTCACCTTGACGTTTATCAGCGCCTGAACGCAGCGATAGCGATCAGGTCG
>JBDRCL010000138.1:0-4102 GCA_043821745.1 Methanobacteriota archaeon
CGTTGGAATAGCATTGAATGGTGAGTTGTACATCGAATACGTTCGAAAGTCCGATGACGAAGTTAAAAAAGCGATGGAAAGAGTTAGAAGAGAAACAGGATTACCAACAATAGACGCCGTGAGATTCGGGGCGGCCGAAATTTTTGACGCCCTTCTTACTCGGTTTAAAGAAGCTAAAAAATTATAGTTAATATTAAATCAAACATGTAAAAAAGGTCGATTGTAATGTCGCTTCTCATCAAAAATGGCATCATCGTCACGGTAAATAAGAAAAATCAAATTATCCGAGACGGTGCAATTTACGTCGAGGAAGGAATGATAAAGGATCTTGGACGAACGAGAGAGTTGAAGAAAAAATATAGAGCAGATGAAGTTATTGACGCATCTCGGAAGATAGTATTGCCCGGTTTGATAGATGCTCACACGCATATGCTCGGGTGTTTAGTTCGTGGACTTGGCGCCGATATGCCGCTGCTCTAGCCGCCGTCACTTCAACAATACTAAACAGAGCAGTGCATTTGCTCACCTATGTTAATGGAAACGTTTTAGATATCAGGTACCTTGGCAACAGCGGGAGTGACGCCATCTGGGCAATGAGCATCAATCAACAAGCCCAGAATAGGAATACGCATTTGCTCACGTATGGTCTCACTAGCCAACTATTTGGCCCTTGTACCTCGGAGCTGTTGTACGAAACTGCGGCGATAGTCACATCCGATGTATCATCCGGCGTTGCAGTGGAATTAGGAACTAGACCAACAGGATGCAAGTATCATGACTACGCAAGTGGGTTGGAGAACAAGTTTGCGGCGGAGGTAACGAAGGCATCATCCGGACTAAAAAGATCTGCTGCAAACGACATTGTTAAAACGTTTTTGCCGAGATACGAAGATAGGTTGCAAAGGCCCGATAAGGGTAAGAGTTTCCGTGAGTGCTACGATATAGAAAATCTAAAGCCGATCAAAGAGTGGCAGGAAATCTACGATAAAGTCTGGAAGGAGCTAGAAGATTTAGGATTGCCGCAGCCTATTTAAATAAATTAAAATGATTGGAATCAACATTTTGCCAAAGTGATCACAGCTTTCAAAGAAGGGTTACACCTAAATTTAAATTTTCAGAAGTTTTTTAGCTCTTATGCTGATTAATTTTGGGGTAATGCTGTGGACGTACTTTCGATGGTTAGCCGGAAAATCCTTCAAAGGATTTCAAGCGGGGAAATCTCCGACGCGCAAGGCTTGTCGAGGGGCAAAATCGAGGCTTGCCGGGAGTTTGGACTAGCCAATCCGCCGAGAAACTCTGAGCTTCTCGCTTTTGCGACCGCCGAGGAAAAAAAAATGGCCCTCAAGATGCTGAGGCTGAAACCCGTGCGTTCTATCTCGGGCGTCTCCATAATCACCGTCATGCCCAAACCTATCCCTGCCCGATGAAAGAACCCTGCATCTATTGCCCGGGTGGTTCCGATTACAACACCCCAAAGTCTTACACCGGCAAGGAGCCCGCGGCCGCTAGGGCCATCCAGCACAACTACGACCCGCACGGGCAGGTCAGCAGCAGAATCGAGCAGCTCCGCGCCATAGGGCACGACGTTGACAAGATTGAGCTGATAATCTTCGGTGGCACGTTGACGTGTTATCCGCGGGATTATCTGGAATGGTTCACGACGAAATGCCTGAACGCCATCTCGGGCTCGGACGCGACGACCATCGCAGCAGCACAGGCTGCGGCGGAGAACGCCACCATCCGCGTCAGCGACATAGCCTTCGAGACCCGCCCCGACTATTGTAAGGAGCCGCATGTGGATCTCCTGCTCGACTTGGGCGCGACGCGCGTCGAACTGGGCGTGCAGACGGTGCACGACGACATCTACAAGATAGTGAAGCGAGGGCACACCGTCGAGGATGTCGCGGAGGCCACACGCATAGCTAGGAACGCTGGTTTTGCAGTAACATACCACATGATGTTAGGGCTCGTTGGTTCAGACATCGAGAGAGATTTTGAGATGTTTCAAGAGCTTTTTGCAAATCAAGACTTTAAACCAGATGCATTGAAAATTTATCCGTGCCTTGTCCTCAAAAACACAAAGCTCTATGAACTTTGGAAATCAGGAGAATTCGAACCGATAACTACAAGCCAAGCTGTAGAATTGTTAGCAAGGGTCAAACCTGAATTGCCCAAATGGGTGCGAATTCAAAGGATACAACGAGACATACCTGCAAATTTGATACAAGCCGGAGTAAAGACAGGGGACATCCGTGTTTTAGTCAGAAAAAAATTAGAACAAAACGGGGCAAAATGCAGATGCATACGATGTAGGGAAGTTGGACACGTCTCTTTAAAAAACGGGACCCGGCCAGATCTAGAAAACGTCACGCTATCCGTTGAAAAATATCGGGCTTCAATGGGCGAAGAAATTTTCCTTTCATTCGATGACACAAAAAAGGACATCATCTTGGCTCTCCTTAGGCTTCGAATACCGAGTCAGCTCGTCCACAGGCCGGAAATAAATACGCACACAACTTTGGTTAGGGAGCTTCATGTGTATGGTCAACTTGTCCCGGTTGGTTTGCACCCATTTGAAAAATCGTGGCAGCATCGTGGGCTCGGAAGCTCTCTCTTGGCCGAAGCCGAGAGGATTTCAAAGGAAGAATATGGCGCAAAAAAGATATCTGTTCTTTCAGGTATTGGTACTAGGGAATACTATTTCAAACGTGGGTACACAAGAGATGGCCCATACGTTTCTAAAACTTTAAGCTAGAGCATGCTTACCATAACCTATTCTTTTGAGGACGCCCTTTTTCCTCCAGTACTTGACTTTATCGTAAACACCTTCATAGGAACTAGAATCTACCATCCCACAAATTTGGTACACTTTCAAGGATTCATGTTCAGATAAAAGTTTCAAGAAAAGCTAAGCCGAAGAAAAACGCCATTTTTTGCCCCAAATCTTAAAAACCGTTAATCTTTTATTCGAATATAATAACGGAACTAACATGCCAAAAAACCTCATGCCTTCTAAAAAAGTGCTCGAGGGAAAGCTGGACAAGCAAAATCTTGAGAAGTTATTGGCGATAGACAACCCAGATATGCATGAATTTGTAGCAAAATATATTGAATTCTGCAACCCTGACGAGGTCTTCGTCAGCTCGGGTTCACCGGAGGACATCCGACACATAAAGGAGGAGTCGATAAAGGGCGGGGAAGAGAAAAAGCTGGCGACCGATGGGCACACCATCCACTTCGACGGCTACTACGACCAAGCCAGGGACAGAAAGAACACCAGGCTGCTGATGCCGAAGGGCGTCGACCTCGGCCTGGGCGCGCTCGCAGGCGGCGAAAGCCTCGGGCAGATCGAAAGGGAAGAGGGGCTGAAAGGGGTCCACTCTATTTTGAAAGACATAATGAAGGGGCATAGGCTCTACGTCCTGTTCTTCTCGCTGGGCCCAACAAATTCAGAGTTCTCGATTCCGTGCGTCCAGTTGACCGACTCGCCATACGTGGCGCACTCCGAGAACCTCCTCTACCGGCAGGGCTATTCCGAGTTCAAGAGGCTCGGCAAAAGCGCGAGGTTCTTCAAGTTCGTGCACTCGGAGGGCGAGCTAGTCAACGGCGTTTGCAAGAACGTCGACAAGCGCAGGATATACGTGGATGTGAACGGCGAGACGGTTTACAGCGTGAACACTCAATACGGTGGGAACACCATCGGGCTCAAGAAGTTGGCCATGCGCTTGGCGATAAAGCGGGCGTCAGAGGAGGGGTGGCTGACCGAGCACATGTTTATCATGGGAGTACACGGCCCCAAGGGACGCGTCACCTACTTCACGGGTGCCTTCCCATCGCTCTGCGGCAAAACCTCGACCTCAATGCTGAGAGGTGAGAAGATAATCGGTGACGACATAGCCTACCTCAAGATAAAGGACGGCAAGATCCGCACCGTCAACGTGGAGAGCGGGATGTTCGGCATAATCCAGGGCGTGAACTCAAAGGACGACCCGATACTCTGGAAGGCGCTCCACAGCCCGGGGGACATAATCTTCTCGAACGTCCTCGTCTTGGACGACGGCAGCGTCCACTGGATCGGGAGGGACGGAGAGGTCCCGAAGAA